>JAITHL010000077.1 GCA_031279975.1 Treponema sp.
TCGGCATTATCAAAAGAGCCCGCGGATTAACGCGGATTAGCACTGATTTTCACAGATTTTGTTACCGGTAATCAGCGCAATCCGCGGGCTATTTTTAAAAACTTGATTTAATCAGCGTTGCCCTAGGGAAGCAATGATTATTATAGGACATTATCAAAAGGGTCCGCGGATTTTCACGGATTTTCAATCCGCGGGCCCTGTTCAAAAATCCGAGGCAATCAGGCTCTGCCCCTAATTCCCATAGAGGTGGGCAAGCTGGTGGATCAGCTCCATGGCGGCGTCCTTACACTTGCCGCAGACCGTCCCCATCTTTGTCGCCTCCTGGAGGTTCTCCCAGGTCCGCGCGCCCCGCTTGAACGCCTCCTCTATGTCCTTATCGGTAATGGCGAGGCAGTGGCATATTTCCGTGGCGGGTTCCTTGAAAAGCCCCGCCCGCCCGGTCTTGGCAAGGTAGTCGTCGATGGCGGAGCGCAGGGCCTTATCCCCCAGCACGGAACAGTGTATCTTGTACTCCGGCAGCCCCCCCAGTTTTTCCACCAGGTCCTGGGGCCTTATGGTATATGCCTCGGCAATGGGCATTCCCTTGATAAGCTCAGAGAGCATACTGGTAGACGCGATGGCGCTGGCGCAGCCATAGGTCTTCCACCTGACATCGATGATAGTATCATCCTGAATTTTAAGGAGCATCAGCATCTGATCGCCGCATTTGATATTGCCGGTCTGTCCACGGGCATTGGCGTCAAAGGCGGCTTCATCATCCAGCAGCACGTTGCGCGGGTTGGTAAAATGGTCCTTCACCGTATCGGAATACAACCAATCGGGCATATTTTTCTCCTTATGCGGTTTGCCCTAGACTGCGGACATGGCCCGCAGCCGGGCGATAATGGGCGGCAAGGTTGCTATAACATAATTGACATGCTCCTCCGTAAGGCCCCAGCCAAGGCTGAAACGGATGGAACCATGGGCAAGCTCCGGCTCCACCCCCAGGGCCAGGAGTACATGGGATGGGTCCAGGCTTCCAGACGCGCAGGCCGACCCGGTAGAAACCGCGATGCCCGCCAAATCCAGCGAAAGGAGTATGGCTTCCCCCTCGGCGCCGGGGAAGGACACGTTGAGGGTATTGGGCAGCACATCCTGGGGGTGGCCGTTGATCTTGATGTTCGGGATATGTTCTTCAAAGCCCCGGCGGAGCCGGTCCCGCAGTGCCCCTATGGTTTTGCCGTAGGCTTGCGTCTGGGAACAGGCCAAGGCCGCGGCATGGCCGAATCCCAGGATGCCAATATTGTTATAGGTTCCCGCCCGCAGGCCGTCTTCCTGATGGCCGCCGTGGATCAACGGCTTGAGGGGCGCGCCGGACCGTACCCAGAGCGCGCCGATGCCCTTGGGCCCGTAGAGCTTGTGGGCCGACAGGGTCAGGTAATCCACCCCCAGGTCCCGCGCCGCAAGGGGTATCTTGCCCGCCGCCTGCACCGCGTCGGTATGTATCCAGGCCCCCGCTTCCTTGGACAGCCGGGCAATGGCCGGTATATCCTGAATAGTGCCGATCTCGTTATTGGCCATCATCACCGAGACCAAAAGCGTCCGGTCGCTCAGGGCGGAGCGCAGGTCCTCCAGGGCAATCTTGCCAAAGGGGTCCACGGGCAGCGTGGTTACGGTAAATCCAAGGGACTGGAGAAAGGCCGCCGAGTTCAAGACGCAGGGGTGCTCAATGGCGGAGATGATAAACTCCCGGCGTCCAGCGCTGAGGGCCCGCCCGTCCGGGCCGGAAGCCAGGATGCGCATGGTTTGGAACACCGTATTGTTCGATTCCGACCCGCCGGAAGTAAAAACCACCTCCCCCGGTGCGCCGCCGATAAGGTCCGCCACCGCCCGCCGGGCCGCTTCTACCCGGCCATGGGCCTCCCGTCCGGCGGCGTGCATACTGGAAGCATTGCCGTACACCGCAAAATCTTCAATCATCGCGGCCTTTACCGCGTCATTGAGCGGGGTAGTCGCGTTATAATCCATATATATTTGAGGAACTGTCATGCGCGCTTCTCCGTATGATAATAGGAAGAGGGGAACCGCCCCTTATTCCTTACATTTCTGATAATATTAATATTAATACCTTTTATGCTATTTGGCTATCCCTTGAAGCGTAAAATCCCGCGGGACGGGGGCATAGGGAAGCGCTGATTGCGGACCGCGGGTTCGATCCGGCATTATCAAAAAGGTCCGCGGATTAACACGGATTAACACGGATTAACACAGACTGGTAATCTGCGGTAATCTGTGTAAATCTGCGGAAATCTGCGGTAATTCGTGATAACCCATGATAACCCATGACAACCCGCGCAATCCGCGGGCTATGCTTAACAAACCTGATTTAATCAGCGGTTCCCTAAGGCATCCCGGCCCCCGGTTAGGAGCCTTAGCGCGGCCCTGGCGCTCCGGCTTTTTTTGGGGTATGATGGCGGCCATGACGCTTTGGTTTGCCACGGGCAACATCCATAAAAAACTGGAACTGGAAGCGGTTTTAGCCGGCGCGGGCGCGGCCTTCCGTCTCAGCGTCCCCGCGGAGGCGGGGATGCCCTTTGATCCCCTTGAAACGGGAAAGAGCTTTTTGGAAAACGCCCTGATCAAGGCCGGGGAACTCTACCGCTTGGTCGCTCCTGATCCGGTCATCGCCGACGACTCAGGGCTCTGCGTGGACGTTCTTGATGGAAGGCCGGGGGTCTATTCCGCCCGCTACGGCGCTGGGGGGCATGAAAAACTCGATCCCGCGGAACGCAACGCCCTGCTCCTGCGGGAGGTGGGGGACGCGGAAAACCGGAAAGCCCGCTTTGTCTGCGCCATGGTCCTGCTCTTCAGCCCGGACCGGTTCTACGCGGTCCAGGAAACCCTGGAAGGGGAAGTCCTTGGGGAAGCGCGGGGCGCTGGCGGCTTCGGCTATGATCCCATACTCTACCTGCCCGGCCTGGGCCGCGCGGCGGCGGAGCTTTCCGTCCAGGAGAAAAACCGGATCAGCCATCGCGCAAAGGCCGGGCGGGCCCTCGCCCGTTTCCTCCAGGGCCTTTGATCCCAGGCGCTATGGGGAAACTTAACCTGGAAGCGGAGCTGAACGGGCCGCAGCTCCAGGCGGCCACCGCCCTTGAGGGGCCGGTACTGATCATCGCCGGAGCGGGGTCCGGGAAAACGCGGGTGATCACCTACCGGATCGCCCACATGCTGGACCAGGGGATACCCCAGTCGGCAATACTGGCCCTGACCTTTACCAACAAGGCGGCCCGGGAGATGGAACGCCGCCTGAAGGAGCTGACGGGAAAGAAACTCCAAAGCCTTACGGTATGCACCTTCCACGCCTTTGGGGTCAAGCTGCTCCGGGAAGAGATTGAATGTCTTGGATACCGGAAGAACTTTTCTATATACGATGAAACGGACCGGCGGCAGCTTATCAAGGACAGCCTGCGGGAATGCCGGCTTTCCCCGGAGGAGACAGACCTCTATGCCCTGGAACAGCTTTTTTCCAAGGTCAAGATCGGCTGGCTGCGCTGGGGGGAGGGGGCAGACCCGGGCTTTGCGGGGGTGTACCAGGAGTACCAGCACGGGCTGCGGGTGTTTAACGCCCTGGACTTTGATGATCTCCTGGTCCTGCCCATACAGCTCTTTGAGGGGCATCCTGAGGTCCGGGAAAAGTACCAAAAACGCTACCGCTACCTCATGGTGGATGAGTTCCAGGACACCAGCCTTACCCAGTACCGGCTTATGCGGCTCCTTTCTGACCGGAACGTCTGCGTGGTGGGGGACGACGATCAGTCCATCTATTCATGGCGGGGGGCGAGCTATGAGAATATCCCGCTCTTTGAACGGGATTTTCCCGGGGCCCGGGAGATCAAGCTGGAGCAGAACTACCGGTCCACCACCACCATACTGGAGGCCGCCAACGGGGTTATCTCCAATAACACCAACCGGAAGGATAAAAAGCTCTGGTCCGGGAAGGGGGAGGGCAAACCCATAGAACGGTTCAATCCGAAAAACGAGCGGGAGGAGGGGGAGTTCATCGCCCAGCGGATACAGGAACTGCGCCTGCGGGAGGGCCTGCGGTACGATGATTTCGGGGTGCTCCTGCGCACCAACGCCATGACCCGGCACCTGGAAGAAGCCTTTTTGGGGCAGAACATCCCCTACCGGGTTTCCGGGGGAACCAGTTTTTTTCAGCGCAAGGAGATCAAGGATATCCTCAGTTATTTGCGGATCATCGCCAATCAGGATGACGACGTGAACCTCCTGCGTATCATCAACACCCCCCGGCGGGGGGCGGGCAAGGCGGCGGTGGCGGCGGTATCGGACCTGGCCCGGAAAAACCAGTCCTCCCTCTGGAACGCCCTGAGCCGCTGGCGCTATGCGGCGGAATACGGCCAGGAACTGCTCTTCCAGGACGCCGGGGGGGACGCGGCGGCGGATGCTGTCGGCCATTTTATGTCCCTTATCGAGTATTTCCGCATGGAAATACTGGGGGGGCAAAACCAAAAGGGCTGGCGGCTTTCGGAGAAGACCCGGCTGCTGGTGAACAACATCGATTATTGGTCCTACCTGGTTACGGAGTACAATAAAAACGAAAAAATGGCCCGGTGGAAATTCCTCAATATCGAGGGGCTCATCCAATCCATAGCCAGCTGGGAGCAGGACCCGGACAACCCGGACCCCACCCTCTATCCCTACCTGAACCGGATCAGCTTGATCACCCGGGACGACGATACCGGCGAGGCGGGCAAGGGGAAGGTGAACCTGATGACCATCCATGCTTCCAAGGGGCTGGAATTCCCCGTGGTGTTTATCGCCGGCGCGGAGGACGGGATTATCCCCCATAGGCGGAGTATTGAAGAGGGGGAAGGCACCATAGAGGAGGAGCGGCGGCTCTTCTATGTGGCCATTACCCGGGCCCAGCGCAAGCTGTTTATCACCGGCTGCCAAAAGCGGCGGCGTATGCAGGCCCTTGAGGACTGCCTTCCCTCCCCCTTTCTGGCGGAGATTCCCCCCCATCTGGTGGAGTTCCACGAAGCGGACGCTGAATGTGCCGCGGATGAGGCGGAAACCATCTTTGCCCGGATCAAGGGCCGCTTTGAGGCGCCCTTTTGATAATGCCGGATAAATCAACGTTTCCCCAGGGAAGCGCTGATTAAATCAGGTTTTTCAACCCGGTCCACGGAGAAATCATCTTTTCCTTTGACAAAAAACATAGGATTGCCACGGATTTCCAGTAACAAAAACCCGCCAGCCATAGCGAGTCCAGCCGCACCGCCAGCCCGCATAGACGCGGATGAACGCGGATTTGCCGGTACTGCTATCAGCGTTAATCTGTGTATATCCGCGTAATCCGCGGTCCCTTGCGAACAAGGCCCGCTGATTTATGGGGGGATATGTATTTACCAGGGCTGTTTTACCGGGGAACACGGATTACGCTGATAGACGCGGATGAACGCGGATTTGCCGGTGGTTTACATAAAACAATTATCCTTTAATTTTTACTTTATAAAATACATCAGGCCACATTCCCTTCATCACATAAAAATATCCATTGTTTTGCAAACAATGCCAATTCAAATTTAGCCCATACCAGTATTCATATATTGGATGACCACCTCTCCATTCCCCAAACCCTAAATCCGTGGTAAATTGATTGTCATCAATTTCTTGAATGGTATCAGGGTCAAAGCCAAGGATTATATAATTCCTCTGCAAAAAATTACAAATTGCCCTGACCGTTGTTCTATCGGGGATGCCATCGGCCTTAACATCCAAGAGAAGAAAATTAAATCCTGAATTTCCTTCTTCTCCAATGATTTTTATGTCAATTGTCTGCGCGGATACAAAAGCAACGGCAAAAATTGATAAAGAAACCATAAACACAATGATTTTCTTTGACATAAATTCCTTCCTTATCTTATAAAAATGCCATAATTGTAGAAGCCTGTCGCAAAACCCGGTTGGTTTCGCGCAGGCTCTTGCGGTTTCTCAGGCTAAAGCCTTGCGAAACGCGCGTTTTTAACATGAACCGCATCATCACCCAGGGGGGATATGGCGGCCCGGTCGGCCCGCCTCTAAAAGCGGACCTTCCCTCGCTATGGCCCCGTCCCGCCTTCCTTATAGGGCGCGCCCGCTTTGCGCGTAATGGTTGATAAGGCAGCCGTCGATCAGTATCTGCCGCTCGCTGCCGGTAAGCGCCCCCAGGCTTACCGGAATCTCCGCCGCTGAGGCCCCCGCGCCTATCACATAACACCGGATCCGTTCCTCTTTTTCCCGCACCGCTTTTTTGATATCTGGAAAGAACACATAGTCCCCCAGGCCGAAGGCCCGCTCATCCTCAATGAGGAAGGGAAGTATGCCCCAGTTGATAAGGTTGGAACGGTAGCGCTTGGTGGCGTATTCCAGGGCCAGGTTCGCCGA
>JAITHL010000137.1 GCA_031279975.1 Treponema sp.
TGGCGAAGAAGTTTTATCGCTACAAATTGGCGGGATGGGAGTCCTTGTTACAGGCCTCTTGACATAAAACATAGGAGTTTTGCCGGAGGCAAAACTCCTGGGCGGATAGCGTTTGCGCGAAGCGCAAACGCTCAAGCCACAGCCGCGGGGCGGCTTTGGCAGCCCCCGCATGGGGGGCAGCGGAGAACCCGGAGGGTTCGGAGTGAGGGGGGCTTGCCCCCCGCTAATCTTTTAAGTTGTTGACCGCGGGGCTCCCTCTGGCCCCCGGCGGGGGGCAGGGAGCTTAATGGCCGAAATTTTGAAGATGCGGGGCATAGAAAAAATTTATCCCAACGGGGTGGTTGCGAACAACGGCGTGGACCTGTGCGTCAACGCCGGGGAAATTCACGCCCTGGTGGGGGAAAACGGCGCGGGAAAAACCACGTTGATGAAGATTCTTTTTGGTATTGAGGACGCCTCCGGCGGCAGGATTTTTTTCAACGGCCAGGAGCTGCGCTTAAAATCCCCCATCGACGCCATACATCAGGGCCTGGGCATGGTGCACCAGCATTTTATGCTGGTAGAATCTATGACCGTGGCGGAAAACATCGTCCTGGGCATGGAACCGGCAAAGGGCGGGTTTATCAACGCGAAAAAGACCCTCGCGGAGGCCGCGGGGATTATCGAAAAATACCGCTTTGCCATTAACCCCAAGGACCGGATACGGGACCTTCCGACCGGGACCAGGCAGAAGGTGGAGATACTCAAAGCCCTGTTCCGGGAGGCCAAGCTGCTGATACTGGATGAGCCCACGGCGGTGCTGACCCCCCAGGAAACTACGGAACTCTTTGCGCAGCTCAAATTCCTGAAAAGCCTGGGGCATACCATGATTTTTATTTCCCACAAACTCAACGAGATACAGGAGCTCTGCGACCGGATTACGGTTATGCGGAACGCCAAATCCGTGGGGGTCTATCCCGTGGCGGGGATCAGCAAGCAGGCGATTTCCAACCTGATGGTGGGAAAAGACATGGATTGGAGCATCAGCAAGACCCCGGCCAAGCCGGGGGAGGCGGCCCTCGCGGTACGGGGCTTGGCCGTGGTGGACGGGGCAAAGCGCCGCCTGCTCCAGGGGATAGGCTTTACCCTGCGCCGCGGGGAAATCCTAGGCGTCGCGGGGGTGGAAGGGAACGGCCAGCGGGAACTGGTGGAGTCCGTTACCGGGCTTCGCAAGCCGGATACCGGGACCGTGGAGCTGGGGGGCCGGGATATACTGGCCCTGTCCATAAAACAGATACGGGACGCCGGGCTTGCCCATATTCCCCAGGACCGGATGATCCGGGGCGTTGCCCTGCCCTCTTCGGTGGAAGAAAATCTCATAGCGGTATCATATAACCGGGGGGAGCTTGCCTGGGGGCCCTTTCTGGACCGCAAAAAAATTACCCGCGGCGCGGAACGGCGTATCCAGGAGTTTCAGATCAAGACGGGCTCCCCCCGGACCGCGGTGAAGATGCTTTCCGGGGGAAACATCCAGAAGGTGGTGGTGGCCCGGGAATTTTCCACCGGGGGAATCTGCATAGTGGCGGATCAGCCGACCCGGGGCATTGACGCGGGGGCCGCCCGGTTTATCCATCAAAAACTGCTGTGGCTGCGGGAAGAAGGCGCGGCGGTGCTGCTGATCTCCGCGGACCTTGGGGAGGTGATGGAACTCAGCGACCGGATTTTAGTCCTCTACGGGGGCAGGGCGGCGGCGTGTTTTTCCCCCGCGTCAGCGGCGAGCGAGGAGGAGCTGGGCCTGTATATGCTGGGGCTCAAGCGGCAGGGCGAGGAAGAACTGCAAAGGGGTTTGGGGTGAAAAAGTATCCTGGAAGAACGTTGAGCGTTGAGACCAAATTTGAAATACTGCGCTTTTCCGCGGCGGCGGGCATTGCCGTTCTGCTGTCCTTTGCTATTATCGCCCTGGTGAGCCGGGAACCCGCGGCGGCGGCGCGGAACCTTTTTCTCGGCCCCTTGAGCGCCTGGCGGCGTTTTGGCAATGTGCTGGAGCTGGCAATAACCCTCACCTTTGCGGGTCTTGCGGTTTCGGTCATGTTCAGCGCCAATCAGTTTAACATGGGGGCGGAGGGTTCGTTTTACGCATCCGGCGCGGCGGCGGCCATGGCGGCCCTGGGGCTTCCGCTTCCCCCGGCGCTCCATCCCGCCGCGGCTATCGCCCTGGGCGCGCTCACCGGCGCCTTTGTCTGCGCCGTTCCCGCCCTGCTCAAGGCCCGCTGGGGCGCTTCGGAACTGGTCTCTTCGCTGATGCTGAACTATGTTTTTTTCTATGCCGCCCGCTACGCGGTCAACGCCCTTTACAAGGACCCCGGCAGCGGTTATATCGCCACCTACTTCCTGCCCCTGTCCGCCAAGCTGCCCCGTATTCTCAGCGGGACCCGTGTGCACGCCGGGCTTTTTATCGCGCTGCTGGCGGTGATCCTCACGGTGCTATTCATGCGCCGGACCACCTGGGGGTACGCGCTGATCCAGACCGGCAGGAATCCGGCCTTTGCCGAATACGCGGGGATCAATACTGGAGCGGTGCTGATCTACTCCCAGCTTATCGGCGGCGGCATAGCCGGCGCGGGGGGCGCGGTGGAAATTCTGGGGATGTACGACCGGTTCCAGTGGCAGGCCATGCCGGGTTATGGTTTTGACGGGGTTATTGTGGCCATACTGGCGAAGAACAAACCCCAATGGGTCCCGGTCGCGGCCTTCCTCCTCGCGTATATCCGCATCGGCGCTGACCGCATGGCCACCGCCGCGGATGTTACCAGCGAAATGATCGCCATTGTCCAGGGGGTCATCATCATGCTGGCGGCGGCCCAGTCTTTTATGAGCGGACGGCGGCAGAAGATGCTGGTAAAGGAATTGAAAACCCATGGCTAATATCGCGCGCTATATCATTACCGTTGAGTTTGCCTATTCGGTGCTCCGGGTTTCCACGCCCATACTCTTTGCGGCCCTGGCTTCGGTGGTGGCCGAACGCGCCGGGGCCTCTAACATCGCCCTGGAAGGGATTATGCTCTTCGCCGCCCTGTTCGGCGCGCTGGGATCGGCCCTTACCGGGGGCGGCCTGTTCTGGGGCTTCATCCTCGCCCTGGCCGGGGGGCTGCTCATCGCGGCGCTCCTGGCCTACTTCGGCTTGTACCTCAAAACCGATATTATCCTCGCGGGAATCGCGCTGAACATACTGGCAGCCGGGGGGACGGTCTTTCTGCTGTTCGCCCTGACCGGCGACAAGGGAGGCACCGCGTCCCTGGTTTCCGCGAGTTTTCCCAGCCTCAATATTCCCCTGGTGGAAAAGATTCCCCTGCTGGGGCCGGTTGTTTCGGGGCAGAACGTCCTAACCTACCTGGCGTTCTTCATGGTTTTTGCGGTATGGGCACTGCTTTTTAAAACCCGCCTGGGGCTGCGCCTGCGGGCGGTGGGGGAAAATCCCGATGCCGCCGCGTCGGTGGGGATACCGGTAAAAAGGATACAGTGTACCGCCCTCCTGTGCAGCGGCCTCTTGGCCTCCGCCGGCGGGGCTTTTCTATCCATGGGCTACCTAACGGGCTTTACCCGGGGCATGGTTTCAGGCCGGGGGTTTATCGCCCTGGCCGCCGCGGCCATGGGGCAGCTATCCCCGGTTCCTACCATGCTGGCGGCCTTGGTTTTCGGGTTTTTCGACGCCCTGTCCAATATTCTGGCGGCCAACGGCATTCCCGATGATTTGGTAAAAACCGGCCCCTATTTGGCGACGGTTTTGGGCCTTGTTATTTTCTCGGCCCTGCGTATATGGCGATTGAAGGGCAAAAAAAGCGCCGCCCTCAAGGAGTACAAACCATGAAAAAAATGCCAATTATTATTGACTGCGATCCCGGCCATGACGACGCTATCGCGCTGATCCTGGCCTTTGCCCAGGAAACGCTTGAGGTGAAAGGGGTAACCGTGGTTGCCGGCAACCAGACCCTGGATAAGACCCTGGGGAACGCGAAGAAGATACTCAGTTTTATTGGGAAGCGCCCCCCGGTAGCGGCGGGCGCGGCAAGGCCCCTGTTCAGGAACCTGGAAACCGCGCCCTCGGTGCATGGGGAAAGCGGCCTGGACGGGCCCGCGATTCCTGAAGCGGATTTCAAGGAAGAGCCCTTATGCGCGGTGGAACTGCTGCGGAAAACCATTATGGAAAGCCCGGAGCCGGTAACCCTGGTCCCCACCGGGCCGCTGACCAATATCGCGCTTCTTTTTTCCGCCCACCCGGAGGTGAAAAAAAACATCCGGCAAATTTCCCTCATGGGCGGCGGCGTCGCGATGGGCAACTGGACCGCCGCGGCGGAGTTCAATATCTATGTGGACCCCGAGGCCGCGGCCATTGTGTTTGACTCCGGCCTGCCCATCATCATGGCCCCGCTGGATGTAACCCACCGGGCCGTGATCCTGCGTTCTGAGGTTGAACGGCTGCGGAACCTGGGAGGCAAGGTGCCGGTCCTGGTGGCGGAAATTCTGGACTTCTTTTTTGAATTCCACCGGGCCCAGGGTTTTGCCGGCGCGCCGCTCCACGATCCCTGCGCGGTTGCCTGGCTGGTCAAGCCGGAATTATTCATTGCCAAACCCTTCCAGGTAACTATTGAGACCCAGGGCAAACATACCGCGGGGATGACGCTGGCGGACCAGCGGCCCTGGACCAGCGCAGCGCCCAATGCGACGGTCCTCCTGGACCTGGACCGGGAAGGGTTTATCCAGCTCATCATAGACGCCTGCAAATCCTATAACTAGGGAACCGCTGATTAAACCGGGTTTTTTCAACACGGTCCGCGGATTGCGCGGATTAACACGGGTTTCCAGTAACAAAACCCCTCTAATCCGTGAAAATCAGTGTTAATCCGTGGACCCTTTTGATAACGCCGAATTGCCCGCCCCCCGGTCCCCCCCAAAAAATTACCCGCGCAGGTCTCTAACGCTCCGCCGTATAACGAGGGAAACGGGCAGCATGATCCGGCTGTCGCTGATTGGTTCCTTCCTCATGCGGGCGATGAGCAGTCTCACCGCGAAAAACGCCTTTTGGGATATATCCTGCTTTATGGTGGTAAGCTGGGGCCGCGCGTGGCGGGCAAAAATATTGTCGTCGAACCCCGCCGCCGAAACGTCCTGGGGAACCCGGACCCCCTTATCCTGAAAAAGGCAAAGGGAATCGGCGGCCAGGTAGTCCGAGGCGAAGAACAGGGCCGAATAGCGGCGCAGCCGGCGTTTGATAAAGTCTTTGAGTATCCTGCGGCGCTCATCGGGCAGGTTGCTGATATACACATAATCCTCCGCGGAAAACGGGGCGCCGTGTTTTTCCAGGGCCTCCTTACAGCCCTCCCGCCGCTCATAGTCCACCCCGACGGGTTCCCTCGCGTCGGCGAGGAAGGCTATCCGCCTATGCCCCATGCGGGCCAGGTAGCCGGCCATCATGAAGCCTCCCAGCCGGTCCTGGAGTCCCACATTGTAGAAGGACGGCCCGCCCTCATAATAGGCGTCGATGAACACGATGGGTATGTTGAACGCCCCGGCGCCCGCGATGAATTGGCGGCAGTTTTCGGCGTTGCACCCGGTGGCGATAAGGCCTTCCACATTCCACGACGCGGCCATCCGCAGGCTTTCTTCCACCCCGGCGGAGATATAGAGCATCATGAAATACCCCGCCGTCCGGACTTCCTGTTCCAGCGCCCCGATGATCCCGCCGAAAAAGGGGTCCTGGGCGATATTCAGTTTGTCCCGGGGGAGGTAGTCCATAACCACGGCGATGATCTTGGAACCGTGCCTTCCCAGGGTCCGCCCGTTCATGTTGGATACATAGTTATTTTCTTTGAGGGCCCGCCGCACCCGTTCCAGGGTTTCGGCCTTCATCTTGCCGAAACGGCCGTGGATAACATTGGACACCGTGCTGGGGCTGACCTTGGCCAGCTCCGCTATTTTCTTTACTGAGATCATGAACGCCTAGGGAAGCGCTGAATAATGCAATCGAGCATTATTCAGCGCTGCTTTAGTATGATTTTTCCCGTTTTCCATTGGAAAACAAGAAAAATAATAGGGAACCGCTGATTGCGGACCGAAGGTCCGAAGTCCATTTAATCAGCGGTTCCATCGAGCTTAAAAGCGCCGGGATCGGCGATAACAAGTCCCGAAGAATGGCGTATTACAGCCATGGGCTGCGCTCCTAAAAATCAGTTCTGTCCATGAAAAACATGGAGAATTAGTATAGCCCTTTTTTATTTTTTCGCCTAGTGCCCGCAAAACAAGGGCTAAAATTGGCCTTCCTTTTTACAAGAATCATAGCCAAGGAGACGCTGATTAAATCAGGTTTTTTAAACACCGTCCACGGATTGCGCGGATTGCGAACCCTTCGGTTCGACGCGGATTTCCAGTAACAAAACCCTTGCGTTTTTTGAACGGCCGTTTCAAACGCCGCTGCTTACGGAACTGCCCAAAGGTATATGATAATCGCGGGCAATGCGGAATTGCGCTCCCCGGCAAGATTAGAGAAACCGGCCCGCTGGACTTATGAGACAGCCGGTTGATTAGAGCTGTTCTGAAACTTCAGTTTTTGGGAGAGGCTCATTTCTCCATCAAATTATTCACCCCGTCCCAGCCCTCCGGCGGCGGCGATTGGCGATACCTCTTACAACGGTCCGCATAGAATTGCGCCGTATGATCCTCCGGCCTTTTTTTCACCAGGAAGGTAAAGATTGCTTCGGCTTTTTCAAAAGACTTTTCTTCAAAAAGGTCTATCGCGTTTTCCCAGGCGGAAATACCGGCGGCCTTTTCCGTATCTATGCTATCCCGCAAATCCAAAAGTTCATACAGCCGTACCGGCGTATTGATTCCTACTACCCGCACCCGGTCAAGCCTGCGGTACAGGAATTCATCCCCCGCCTGGTCATGGGTGTATTCACTCACCAGCATCCCTCCGGTGCGGTACTGCTTGTTTACCCCTTCAAGGCGGGCGGCGATGTTTACCGCATTACCCATAATCGTATAATCCATCTTGTTTTCCGTCCCCATGTTTCCAACAACCATGTCCCCGGAATTGATCCCAATCCGGGTAAAAAGCGGCAAGGGGCTTAATTTTTCTTCCATAATAATTGAGTTCAATTCCCGTTCCGCCTTTTTCATAGCCAGGGCGCTCCGGCAGGCCAGTTTCGCGTGTTCCTCCTGGTATAGGGGAGCGCCGAAAAAGGCGATGATCGCGTCCCCTTCGTATTTATCAATAGTCCCCCTGTTTTCCATAATGATATTGCTCATTTTCGTAAGGTAACGGTTGAGGAGCCGCACCAATTCCACCGGGTCCAGTTTTTCTGAAATAGTTGAAAACCCCTGAATATCCGTAAAAATCGCGGTCATTTCCCGTTTTTCCCCGCCCAGATTCAACTTTGAGGGATCGGCGATAAGCTCACTGATTACCTGGGGTGAAAGATACCGGGAAAAAGCGGAATGTAAAAACAGCTTTTCCCGGTTGGTTCCGATAAAAGAAATGGTTTCCCTGACAACCAGGGCGCAGGTCATGGCAAGAAGGGGCCCCAGAGGGCCGGCATAAGCCCCTCCTGCCATAAAAACCAAAAATGAGCAGAGGGGTATCAAAAGGATACCGCATATTCCCAGCATGATACGCAGCCCCGGCTTAAATCCTGAACTGCCGGTGATAAACGCGGGAACCAGAAGGAAGGCAAGCAGCGCGCTCCACAGAACAGGCAGGGGCCTAATAAAGGACCGGGACAGCACCGTATCCAGCACCACAGCGTGGGTTCCCACATTGACATACTCCCCGTGGAAGGGGTTTACCCCAATATCGGTAGTGCCCGTATCAACCCGGCCCAGGATACACATTTTCCCCGCCAGGGCCTTTGCCAGATACGCGGCGGTTTCTTCAAGGACCTGTAATTCCGCTGCCATATATGCAAACAGGGTTTGACAATACTGGTATTCCTCCGCCAGCGAAGCGGCTAAAGCGGCGCCGTTTTCAGCGTCCTTTGCCAGGGCCTGGGCCGGCGCTTCAATATATTCCGGCCAGCGCTCAATAAACTCCCGGACTTTGGACAGGCCCTCATCCCGCAAGGCAAGGGAGCGGGTAAAGGCGCTGTCTGACCGTTCCGCCAAGGCCCGCGCTTTTTCTTCCGCGGCTTTTTCAAAAAGCGCAAGAATACTGCCGGCCTCCGGCGCAACAGCGGGAAAGAACCCGCGGTTCGCCAGGCCAAGGCTGGAAAGATACTCCTCAATATGGGCCTGGTATTCTTCAAGCAAAGAAAAACGGACAAACGAAATATGCGAATAGCTGTTCCGGTAGCTCTCCTTCGGCCAGTCAAGGAGCATAGCCCCGTCAGTATCCAGGGGGATAACAATATCCTCCGGGGCGGGTTTCCCCGGCAGCATTGGGCCCTGAATAATCAGCTTTCCGTTTCCCAGGGTAATATCCGGGTTTCCCAGTTTTGCCATAAGGGGCGCAAAGGCAAGCTGCAAATACCAGTGCCCGTTCACGTTCTGAGCCAAAAAAATGCGCCGCCTGATACCGTCCCGGTCTATGGTTATGTTGGTAAATCCCGCGCCCGCCGCGCTTTCCATAAAGGACGGAATTGCCGCAAGAATATCCACATTGCCGCCCCCGGCAGCGGCTCCTTCTATTTTTACCGGATAGGAGAAGCGGGCCTCCGCAATACCCCGGCGCTCCGCCTGTTCCCCGGTAAGTTCGAATTCCTCTTGCAGATTGAGGGTGGCCCAGGTTTTGCCGAAAAGGGCCGAAGCCTGGGCAAGGTACTCGTCATTGTTACGGGTGATACGGATAGTATCCCGGTAGAGGCCGTCCCGTACCGCGGCGATAATATCTGTTATACTATCGATATATTCCGGCGCGTCTTCCCCCCTAATATAACCCGCGCCGATAGCGTTAAGCAGCTCCGCCGCATTGGCGCCGATTTCCTGAAAACGCCGGTCAAAATCAGCGGGCAAACCCCGCCGCAAATATACCTCGTCAACCTGGGTAGGGCTTTTATCAATATACTCAATATCGAATATGGCCGCCTCCGCGCCGTATTCTTTAAGGCGCAGCAGGGTGTCCGCCATTATCGTCCGGGGCCAGGGGAACACCCCCACATGGGCGATAGCCTGATCGTCCACGTCAAGAAATACCACATTGTCTATCCGCGGACGGCTGGGCCGGAGGCGCAGAAAAAGATCGTAGATCCTGTTTTCCGCCAAACGAAAAACAGGAACACTGTAGAGCAGGCAAAAAACAATGACTGAAGCGAAGGCGGTTATGGCTGAGAATGTACGGGTTGACCGCTTCTCTAGGATCCCGCGGAGCTTGCGGATTTTTGCGTCAAAATAGCCGCAAACTCCTAGGGCCATTCAAACCCCGCCTCTACATCCGCATTCCCCCCTAAGGGATGTGAAACAACAGGCGCGGTTCCGGCGTCATTCCTGACGGTATCGATTAATCCGGGAAGAACCGGCCTCAAGGACGCGGCCTCCGCTTCAAAGGGCGGCACCGGACGGTTTTGCGCTTCGTCGATATAACTCCGTTCCCCGCCATCCACATACACCGCCTGCCTATTGGCATTCGTAAAGAGAACCCGCCCGCTTTCAACCTGAATCCGCCGGGTATCGAATTCAAAAACCGTTCCCCGCACCGAAGCGGTTATTGAAGGTGAACGCACGGTAAAATCGGTTTTTCCCCCGCTTGGAGGGCTTACCTCCGCCCTGACCCGTCCGGTTTCAAGATAGAGGTCCACCGCTTCATCACCCCCCCTTTGCGCAATCTCCGCCACCGTCAGCCGGGTTAAAGGACGGACCGTCAGAACGGAATTCCCCAGGCTGATACGGGCCGTGCTGTTAAAACCGGTAGAGACGACCGTATCCCTCCCGATTGCCATACCCGGCGCGGCGGGAATCCAGTCTGCCTGGCCCCCCGCCTTTATTTCCACGCTGCCGGTAAAGTCAATGACCCGGGCCTGGCTGTTCTGGGCAAACAGATGAGCCCCCGCAAGGACCAAAACCCAGCAGAAAAGTGTTTTCATCGCGCCTCCTTAAATACGGGCATTATGAGCCGTTTTTTATTTTGAAACCGCCGCTTCTTAAAATGAAAAAACCGCTTCCAGGGTAATACGGTATGTAAGGGCCGTATCTTTTTTAAAGTACCTTCCCCATTGCGGGAAAAACACCCCGCCCCCGGCGGAAACTGACAGATCAGACCAGGGAACCCACGTGAGGCCGCCGTAAATTTCTCCGCCCAAAAGGGGGGACAGCGTGGAGGGATCCATAGCGGGATCAGAATAGGTTACTTGGTCGGTTCTAAAAAAATAAGCCGCGGACAAATCCGCGGAAAGAGCCTCCTGGAACCGTGCCGTATAAGCGCTTTGAATAAGGGCAATGCCGGAAAATTCGGGCCGCAGCACCTTCCCCTGAGCCCGGCTGGTAACCGGGAGAAACGCTCCGGCTGCCTCATTCCAACTGCCGGACGCGAGACAGCCTCCCAGGGTCAGCATGTCCCGCCAGAGGCCCGGCGGCAGCCAGTAGAGATACCCCGAGACCGCAAAGGCGGCGGCGATCCTTTGGCCTTGTTCAATTAATTCAAAAACGCCGCCGGCCTCCGCGTTAAAACCGTGTCCCAGGGGAATATCCAGCTTCCCTTCAAGATACTGGGTGTGGATTTTTATATCCCTTCCGTTCAGATCGAATTGCCCAAGGCCGCTGAGGGAAAGGGTATTCCGGGTATCAAAAATATTTGTTTTTTTCCAGTTTATCCCAAAGGCCAGCCGCCGGGAAGAAAAATAAACATCCCCGTCGTAATAATCCTGCCGGTCCTCCGCTGCCATGATGATATACGCCGCCTTTTTATAGAGCAGGCCGGTATAAAAAACCCCCGCTTTTAACCATCCCCCGCCCAGGTTAAACCGGACCGCGGCGCCGTCAAAGAGCCCCGCAAAAACATAGGACAGGTTTTCCCCAAATGGCACGCGCCCCAATTCTACGCTTATATCCGGGCTGGGATTATAGATAAATTCAAAACGGTACACTTCCGGGACGGGCTTCCAGGTCTCGTTTTCCAGCCTCGCGGATATGCCCGCGGAAAGGTAGAGATCCGCCTTTTTTCCCAGGGGAGCGGCAAACCAGGGAATCGCCGTACCGGTATACGAAAAAGCGCCGGATTCTTCGCTTGCCGTTTCCCCGCCGGCCAGCGCCGGCATTTGCCGGATAAAAAGGCCGTAATCCTGGGCAAAGGCTGTTCCGGCGCAGAGCAGCAGGGCCAGGACGGGGAGAACCGTTTTATTCATTGCCTTTCCTTCCTTCGTCCAGGAGGGTAATCTCGACCCGGCGGTTCAGGGCCTGCCCCGCCAGGGTATCCGGATCGCCCAGGGGCCGTTCCGCGCCATAGCCCCGGACGGTCATTTCGTCCCGGCTCCGGCAGCCAAGATTGACCAGATAATCCGCCACCGCCTGGGCCCGGTCCATGGAGATTTTTATGCGGCCCTCGGGGGAGCCGGCCATAGCGGTGTGCCCCCCGACCAGAATGGCGCGGTCCGGGAATTCATTCAAAATGACGGCGATGCTCTGGAGTTTCTGTTTTTCCGCTTCCGTTAGTAGGGTTGAATCCGGCAAAAATCGAATATTGTTCAGACTGATGGTAATTCCTTCGTCAGTGGCCTGGACATCCGTGTCGGCTATGCTTTTTTCCGCCAGCTCCGTATGAATGATCTCCGCTATGCGTTTCCGTTCCGCCAGGGCCGCCTGTTCCGGTATGCGTTTCCGCTCCGCCAGGGCCGCCTGTTCCGGCTGAACCGCGGGCGGGCTTTCCGCCGGAACTGCCGCCATTTTCACGGGCTCCGCGCCCCTCTGGGAAACCAGTTCCCCCAGTATGCGCAGAAATTCCGCGCCGGAAACCGTATTGGCGGCATAGGCGCGGCCCTGGATAAGGCCCAGGGCTTTCATTTCCTGGTATGCGTACCGGGCATTATGAAAAAGCCGGTACATAACCCCCCCGGGCAGATCGAAGGAGCGCATCAGAAGCAGGGAGAGGCTGTCCAGCCTGACCTTTCCATGGGCTTCGGCGTTTTTGGGCAGCCAGCCCAGTTCCAGGGCCAGCGCGAAGGCCCCGGCCTGACTGGGGGGCGGGGTTTCCCGTACCGACGCCAGGGTAAAGTACGCGGCCTGGGCGCCGGTAATTTCCGCTGTTTCCAGAAGCCCTTCTATTTCCGCCGCGGTTTGGCCCCAGCCCAAGACCGCGCAAAAAAGAAGGCAAGCGGTAATGGGGTATTTCATGGCCATATAATCACAAAACCGCCCTGCACGGAGCTCAAATCCGGCGGCGCGGTTTGCCAGGCCAGCGCCGGGAAATCGTAGCCGCCGATATAC
>JAITHL010000017.1 GCA_031279975.1 Treponema sp.
TTCAGTTTCAGAACAGCTTCCGCTTAAAAACGCGGTTTCACCGGACTTTAGTCCGCAGGCTTTAGCCTGAGAAACCGCAGGACGTGTTCCGAAACCAACCGGGTTTTGGAACACGTCTATTATATATTTTTCGCGGTTTTCCGCGGGAAAACGGGAAAAATAATAGGGCGCCGCTGATTGCGGACCGGAGGTCCGGCGTCAAGTTAATCAATGCTGCCCTAACAATTACGCGGGGAAGGAGGTTATTCTAATGCCCTTATCATTATCGAAACACGGGGAAACCGCCGAGGTAAAGCGGATAGGCGGTTCGGAGAACGTAAAAAAACGGCTTGAAACCATGGGCTTTACCGTGGGCAGCAAGGTAACGGTGGTGTCTGAAATGGCGGGAAACCTTATCGTTTCCATCAAGGATTCCCGGGTCGCGTTAAGCCGGGAAATGGCCAACCGGATCATCGTATCCGGTGATACGCGGAGGAGCGGCGCATGATTACCTTGCAAACGATAAGGCCCGGACAAAAAGTGAAGGTTGTTAAACTGCACGGCCAAGGACCGGTAAAACGGCGTATCATGGATATGGGAATCACCAAGGACACGGAAATTCTGGTCCGCAAGGCCGCCCCCCTGGGAGACCCCATCGAGGTTCATGTCCGGGGCTATGAGCTTTCCCTGCGGAAGGCCGACATCGATATTATTGAAGTTGCGGAGTTGGTATGAACATCACCATAGCATTAGCGGGGAACCCCAACGCGGGGAAGACCACCCTCTTTAACGCCCTTACCGGGGCCAATCAGTTTGTTGGCAATTGGCCGGGGGTTACGGTAGAAAAAAAGGAGGGCCGGCTCAAGGGCCGCCGGGACGTAAAGATCATGGACCTTCCGGGGGTGTATTCCCTGTCCCCCTATTCCCTTGAAGAGATCATCACCCGGAATTACCTGCTGGAAGAAAAACCCGGCGTCATCGTGAATGTGATTGACGGGACCAACCTGGAACGGAACCTCTTCCTCAGCACCCAGCTTCTGGAACTGGGCATACCGGTGGTGGCGGCGGTGAATATGATCGATGAGGTGGAACGATCGGGGGACGAATTGGACTTGGCGAAACTGGAGGCGGCATTAGGCTGCCCGGTGGCGGCCATATCGGCTTTGAAGGGAACCGGCATAGGGCGGATCATTGAGCTGGCCGTTGAGACGGCGGAGCGGGGAAAACGCCCCGCGTGGCATATCACCTTTTCTAAGGCCTTAGAAGACGGCGTCGCTGATATAGCCGGGGGGCTTACCGTTGCCGAGGCGGATAAAAGGCGCTTTTACGCCATCAAGCTGCTGGAACGGGATGAGCGGATAGGCGGGAACCTGACCTTTCCCGCCGCTGAGGAGATCATCAAACGGACCGAGGCCGCCTGCGAGGATGACCTGGAAAGCCGGGTATCCGAGGAACGCTATACCGCCATCGCTTCCATCATTGCGGGCTGCTATAAGAAGAAACGCCGGAACCGGGAGAGCGTTTCCGACCGGATCGACCGGGTAGTAACCAACCGCCTTATGGCCCTGCCCATCTTCGCCGGGGTGATCTTCCTGGTCTATTTTATTTCGGTTACCACGGTGGGAACCTGGGTTACCGACTGGACTAACGACGGTCTTTTCGGCGAGGGCTGGAGCTTCTTCGGCCTTGAGGTTCCGGGCATACCGGTCTTGCTGGGCGGCCTGCTTGAAGCCGCGGGGACCGCCGAATGGCTCAACGGCCTGATCCTGGACGGCATGGTTGCCGGGGTGGGGGCGGTGCTGGGTTTTGTGCCCCAGATGCTGGTGCTCTTCTTCTTCCTGGCGATCCTTGAGTCCTGCGGCTATATGGCCCGTATCGCCTTTATTCTGGACCGGGTTTTCCGGCGCTTCGGCCTGTCGGGCAAGAGCTTCATCCCCATGCTGGTGGGAACCGGCTGCGGCATTCCCGGGGTTATGGCTTCCCGGACCATTGAAAACGAGGCGGACCGGCGGCTTACGGTAATGACCACCACCTTTATGCCCTGCGGCGCAAAACTGCCGGTTATCGCCATGATTTCCGGCGCGGCCCTGGGCGGGGCCTGGTGGGTTGCCCCCAGCGCCTACTTTCTGGGGATCGCCTCGGTGATCATGTCGGGGATCATACTCAAAAAAACGAGGCTTTTCGCCGGGGACGCCTCCCCCTTTGTGATGGAGCTTCCCGCCTACCGGTTTCCCGGGGCGGTCAACGTCCTGCGGGCCATGGGGGAGCGGGGCTGGTCCTTCATCAAAAAAGCCGGGTCCATCATCCTGGTTTCCTCGGCGCTGATCTGGTTCCTCTCCAGTTTCGGCTTTACCGCTGAGGGCTTCGGTATGGTGGAGGTGGGCGCCAGCATGTTGGTTTCCATCGGCTCCGCCATCGCCTTTATCTTTAGGCCCCTGGGATTCGGAACCTGGGACGCCGCGGTGGCCACTATTACCGGTCTGGTGGCCAAGGAAAACGTGGTGGGCACCATGGGGGTGCTCTACGGCTTTGCCGAGGTTGCCGAAGACGGCGAGGAAATGTGGGCCGCCTTTGCCGCCAACTTCAGCGCCCTGGGGGCCTATGCGTTCCTGGTGTTCAACCTCTACTGCCCGCCCTGCTTTGCCGCCATCGGCGCGATCAAACGGGAGATGAACAACGGTAAGTGGACCGCCTTTGCGGTGGGGTATCAATTGGCCTATGGATACCTGCTGGCCCTCATCATCTATCAAACGGGGAGCCTTTTTACCGGGGGCGGCTTTACCGGGGGAACCGCTGCCGGCCTCGCGGCCCTGGGCGTTCTGGCCTGGCTGCTCTTCCGGCGGAATGACAAGAAAGCGGTTTTTTCCCTCCCGGCTGACCTCCGGTCCGCCGCTTAACCGGAGGCCCCCCTATGGAAGCGCTTAAGGCCAATATGGGCAGCCTTATTGTGGGAACCATAGCGTTCGGAATCCTTGCCGCGGCGCTTATCCGGCTGATCGTCAATTTCCGGCGGGGAAAAACCGGATGCTCCTGCGGCTGCTCAAAATGCGAAAGCCGCGAGGAACCGTGACATAGACAGACTTCCTTAAAAACCGCATTTTCGCGGCCCTTAGGCGGGAAAACGCGAGGGCTGTCCATAAAGCAACCGGCTTTATGGACAGCCCTGGATACTAGACTTGGTTGCTAACCCGGCTGGTTAGTAACCAAGTCCCGTTTTTTTGCTTCTTTTCGTAAAATTCCGCTTGACGCTCCTATGCATTGAGACTATAGTTTATTCCATAGATTGCAAAGGAAGCGGGGCGCCGCCGTAAGGCGAAATCCCCCACTAACCCGTAACTGTGATTGGGCGCCGCCTTGGGAAGCGCTGGTTTATTCAATCGAGAATAAATCAGCGCTTCCCTTGAGGCGGCTGGCTTTGGCAGGGACAACCACTGGCGCGAAAGGCTGGGAAGGTTTGCCAAGGCGAATCCATAAGTCAGGAAACTTTGGTCTATGGTTCTTATTTTTCTAGGTTTCGAGGATAGAACCTGGAAAAGCCGTTTATCCGCTAACCATAAATGGCCTTTTCTGGTCCGTTTCTTCGGGGACGGGTACTATGGTGGAAGAACAGCGCTTGCCAAACCCCGTGGGGGCTTTGAGGCTGGACCGGCCCTCTCACGCGCTTGAGGGCTTTCGGCGTTTCATAATCAAAACCTCCGGTGAATTCGGATCGGATCGGATCGGATCGGATCGGATCCGGGCGCTCGCTTTGCTTCCCTTGTAACAGCGCTCGACAACCTAGCGTCTCAACGTAAGCCGTCAGGCCCCATGCGCGGGGCCTGGCGGCTTTTTGTTTGCCCCCAAGCCCAACCCGCGGCCTTCGGGCCCGTCGAATGGTATTCGATCCTGGTTGGGCCGGATCAACCAAGCCCTTGGGCCGTTATGCGGGTCTAGGGGAAGGAGTTTTTTCATGCGTATTGCATACGTACTATTGAAGCATTTGCAAGCGTCCCTTTTTCCGGTTCTTGCCCTGAGCGTCTTCCTCATGGCGTGCCCCATGCCTACCGGTGACGATCCCGGCGAGCCCTTAGAAACGCCGCCCGCCGCGCCCGCCGCGCCGTCTCTTACGGCGGGGGATACCCAGATCGCCGTTACCTGGGCCGCGGTTGAAAACGCCCTGGCCTATGAGGTATGGTACGGGGCCGCAAGCGATCCCGCAAGCGCCGTAAAATTCGGCGGCGATGTAACCGGAACCTCGGCGGCCATTACGGGCCTTGCCAACGGGACAACCTACCATGTACGGGTCAAGGCGAAGAACGCGGCGGGAACCAGCGGTTTCAGCCCCTCCGCGTCAGCCGCTCCCGTTGCGGCAACAACCGCGCCCGCCGCGCCCGCCGCGCCGTCTCTTACGGCGGGGGATACCCAGATCGCCGTTGCCTGGACCGGGGTCGCAAGCGTCTCGGCCTATGAGGTGTGGTACGGGACCGCTGATGATTCCGCGAGCGCCGGGAAATTTGGCGATGACGTAGGCGGAACCTCGGCAACCATTACGGGCCTTACCAACGGGACAACTTATTATGTGTGGATCAGGGCGAGGAACAGCGCGGGGGAGAGCGGTTTCAGCCCCTCCGCGTCAGCCGCTCCCGTTGCGGCAACAACGCCGCCCGCCGCTCCCGCCGCGCCGTCTCTTACGGCGGGGAACGCCCAGATCGCCGTTACCTGGACAACGGTCGCAAGCGCCTCGGCCTATGAGGTGTGGTACGGGACCGCAAACAATTCCGCGAGCGCCTTACAATCCGGCGGCGATGTAACCGGAACCTCGGCAACCATTACGGGCCTTAGCAACGGCACAACCTACCATGTGTGGATCAAGGCGAAGAACAGCGGGGGAATCAGCGGTTTCAGCCCCTCCGCCCTGGCTGGACCCTGGACCTCCGCTGATCTTACCGCCCTAACCGGCGTCTGGGATTCATTTTTTGACGGGTATGTAATTTCCGCTTCCGCTTTGGAATACGACGACGGCGGAGCCAGCGCCGCCTTTGGGTTTCCTTCTATGAATTTTTCCGGCGGCATCAAGTTTGTTTCCGCCTATGGCGCAAACGCCGGGGTCATCGTCATTGAGTACACCGATGCGCCGGACGCGCCCTACGCCACGGGAACCAGCAATTATGAAGGAATCTATTATCAGAAAATAGATGCAAACACGGTTAAGTTCGCCAACGCCTATGATACCGGCGGTACTGATATTCTAACCCTGGCAGCCGCCCTTGAGAAATTCTCCCAGGCAAACGAGTCAGCCTTGGTTAGCTGGGGCGTTGTGAGCGCCCAATTCAGGCAGCCCTCGCCGGTTGTCAACATGGGCGCGTTCCGGGGAACGTGGAAAGGGGATGATACGGATGATATGACTGGTGCGGGAATGGACGAATATGCGGGTACTACCTGGATGCGCATTACCGACAGCAAGCTTTCAGTTTTCTGGGAAGCTACCGGCGCCGGTGAGCCGGTATACCGGGGCAACATTGTGGAAGTAACCGATATTACCCAAAATACCGGACGTATCTATATTCAATTTCCCAGCGACGCCGATGGTGGCACGGTTGGCGAAGAAGACGATTACTATGTACTCGCCTGGACCAAAGCGGGCGGTGATTATACCTTCTCGGTCTACAACGATGATGAAGATGTCGTCTCAGCGGATTTGAATGATCTAAAAGCGCTTGATGACTCTCATTTTGTTGAAACCGAGGAGGGTATTATTTCTTTGGGCTGGAGTAACGTAACGTTCACCAAACAGTAAGCGCCCTGGAGTAGAGCGCAAAGGGTATGGGCGAAAAACGGCGGGGGTAGTATGAAACTGAAACACAGGTTGTTCAAAAGCATAGTCCGGGCGGGGCGGCTTCTGCCGCCCGCTTCCTCGCCGTCTTCGCCTGTTCCCAGACCGGCGGGCTAACCGCGGGTGGTTATATTTTCGTTGGGTTTACCAAACTCTAGGGAAACACCGGCGACGGGCCGTCCGCGGATGTGCGGGGTTATAGTACCGGAAATCCGCGCCGGACCGGGGCTTCGCAATCCGCGGGCCCCGTAAAATTCCGCTTGACGGTCCTATGCATTGATGCTATACTCTCTTGCGTAGATTTCAAAGGAAGCGGGGCGCCGCCGTAAGGCGAAATCCCCCACTAACCCGTAACTGTGATTGGGCGCCGCCTAGGGAAGCGCTGATTTATTCAATCGGGAATAAGCCAGCGCCGCTCTAACGCGGGAAGCGCTGATTAGCGTCAAGTTAATCAGCGCTTCCCTAGGGGCGGCTGGCTTTGGCAGGGACAACCACTGGCGCGAAAAGCTGGGAAGGTTTGCCAAGGCGAATCCATAAGTCAGGAAACTTTGATCTATGATTCTTATTTTTCTAGGTTTCGAGGATAGAACCTGGAAAAGCCGTTTATCCGCTAACCATAAATGGCCTTTTCCAATCCGCTTAACCAGGGGAACAACGCGCTGTTGAAAAACGCGCCTTGGGTAAACAAGCCCATCGCGCTTTCTCAGCGGCGCCCAATACCCCGCCGGTATGTATTGAGGGTGAGGAGGAAGAATTATGAGAAAGGTAATGGTTTTGGGCTGCCTCTGGTGCTTGCTGGCCCTTGCCGCCTGTGAGCAGCCCGGGGGGGCGCCTTCCCCGGTTCTGGAGGCGAACGCGAATTTGAGCCTGCTGGAGTTGAGCGCGGGAAACCTTTCCCCGGCCTTCAGTCCAGAAACAACCGGGTATACGGCGGTAGTCCCGAACAATGTGGAATCGGTTTCCGTAACGGCCCAGGCGGCGAGCGCCGCGGCAGCCGTGGATAATCCCGCCAAGTCGGGAAGGGCGTTGAGCGTAGGCGAAAATCCCTCGATTAACATCGGGGTAAGGGCGGAAAACGGCGCGACGAAGACCTACACCCTTACCATAACGCGGCTTGACGGCCAGACCAAACTCATAGCAAGCGCGGCGGACCTGGCGAAGATCGGCGTGGCGGATGGCTGGCCCCTGGCCGGAAAGTACATCCTGGACGCGGATTTGACCCTCGCGGACTGGACGCCCGTCGGCGGGAGCCTGTGGAATAGCGTGGATACGCCCCTTGACGGAAGCTCAACCCCTTTTAGCGGCTCCTTTGACGGGCAGGGGCATACCATTACCCTGCAAAGCCTCGCCCCCGCATCCTATGCGGTTGACAAGTCCTATTTGGGCATTTTTAGCGGCATTAAAGGCGCCCCTGAACACAAGGCGTCCGTCAAAAACCTGCGTATCGTTTCACAGGTTGACATAACGTCATCCCCCGCCTCCTCCGGGCAGGCAATCGGCCTGGTGGCGGGCTACACGGAAAACGCGGAAATCAGCGGCGTCACCCTGTCCGGCGCGTTCAAATTTACCTCGGCCGCCAAAAACGTCTACGCCGGCGGCCTGGTAGGTTATGCGCAAAAGGGAACGGTGATAAAGGACTGCGAGAGCGGCATGAACGTTACCCTGACCGGAGGCGCGGGCGGCGGCTTTGTGGCCAGTTCTTTCTACAATTTTGCGGGCGGTTTTGTGGGGATATTCAAAGACGGCGTTGAAATTACCAACTGCCGCATGACCGGCAATGTTACCGGCCTTGGCTCTGCCGCCGAGTCCCAAATCTTTACCGGCGGCATCGCCGGGGGCAGCTATTACGCCTTTACCACCGAAAGCCAGGGCAGTATCTCCTACTGCTCCAACACCGGGGATGTTTACGCCGCGGTTGACGGCTTCTGGGCTTGGACCGGGGGCATCACCGGCGTTGTCTGCGGCGACGGGGGCGGCGGCTTTGAAGAAACCACCAAGGTCTACCGCTGCTGGGCAAGCGGCGCTGTTACATCAGTAGCCAAGGCCGGGCAGTGGCCCTACACCGGGGGCATTGCCGGCTACATCTATTACGGCGGCCTGGCGGCCGAGTGCTATTTTACCGGAACCGTTACCTCCATGGGCAAAGACGGCGGGGAGGTTAATGATTACACGGGGGGCATTGCCGGATACCTTTCCAAAGAGACCGGCCATAACAGCGCGCTACGGGACTGCTGGTCCGCGGGAACCGTTAATGGCCGCGTTAACGCCGGGGGCATAGCGGGGCAGCATCAGGTAGCATCCAAGCTGTACAACTGCTATTCCCGTTCAACCGTTACCGTCAGCGCGGGAGCGGGTAAGAAGGGCAGTTATTCCCAGCAGGGCGCGGGAGGCATCGCGGGCTTTTGCGCCAGCGGGGGCGGGGGGGATTACGCCGGGGGGTTCGCGCCGGCGTCGCTTTATAGCTGCGTGGCCCTTAACCCTTCTATCAGCGCCCCCAATGGGTTTGAGCGCCTGGGCCGCGTTATCGGCGACAGTACCGGAGCTGTGGAGCATACCTTCGGGTGGCGGGGGATGTCCGTTACGGCGGGCGGCGGCCCGGCGCGGCCCTTTGAACTGCGTAATGCCCAGGATGAGGTTACTAATTTCAGCGTTGACGGCGAAGACTGTGAGGAAAAACCACCGCAAGCGCTGTACGAGGGCCTGGGCTGGGACTTTGTTAAGGTCTGGAAGATGGGCGCGGACGGGTATCCCGCTCTGCGATGGCAGGAATAATGAAGAACCCGGGGCTGTTTTACCGGAGGGGTTGGGCGGTCATGGGAGCGGCCTTGGCGGCGGCCTTGGCCGCCTGTCCCGGCGGGGGCGGCCAGGGGAACGGCGCCGGCTTTGAGGCGTATGAGGCGGCAAGCCTTGGGGAACTCTCCGCGCTGCTGGCGGGACTGCCGCTGAACACGGCGGAAAATCCCTGGCATATCGCGTTAAAAGGCGTAAACTTGGGAAACCTGGGCGGCGCGGAGGACGGCATGGAACCCCTGTTCAGGACCTTTCAGGGGCGCTATGTGAGCCTTGCTATGGACGCTTGTACCGGCGCGACTATCGGCTGGGGCTCCAGCGCGGCCCAGAACACCGCGGGCCGTCCTGATAAGGACAAACTGGCCGCCGTAGCGCTGCCCGCCGGGGCGGTACGGGTGGGCTACCGCGCTTTCGAGAACGCCCGGTCCCTCAAAAGCGCCGTCTTTCCCCCATCCCTGCGGACCATAGGCCGGGCCGCGTTTTCCGGGTGTGTTTCCCTGGCCAGGGCGGAACTGCCTGAAACCCTGGAACACATCGAAGACGCCGCGTTTTCCGGCTGCGCGAATCTGGAAACCCTGGTACTGCGGGGCCAAAGTCCGCCGGGGCTGGGGCGGGGCCCCTATTCGCCGCCCCTGCCGCCGGGTGAGGATCCGGGGGTGTTTTCGGGCCTGCCCGGGAACTTCAGGATTATGGTTCCCCCGGGACGGGAAGCGGCCTACAAAGCCGCTTCGGGCTGGAGTTTCTACTCAAGCCATATAGGGGCAAGCAACCGGTAACAGGGGGGACCGGGGGGCCTTTCGGCCCCCCGGCGGCTTTGGCAGCCCCCGTTGGGGGGTAGGGGCCGTACCCCAGAAGGGGGGTACGCGACTTCCCCTTTCCGCATCTCTTGAATTGTTGACAGCGGGGCAAATCCCGCCCTCCCCGTTTTACGCCCCGGGTTCAAGGGCGGGGAATTAGACCCCAAAAGAATTGGAGGCATTGTTTTTTATTGTTTTTTATGGAAAAGAAAAACGGCTTTGTATACGGCAAGGCGTTGATTTTGATCGCCGCGCTGGCCGCGTCCGCCTGCGATTACGGGAATCTGGGCGGGGCCGATCAAACCGGAACTATGAGGCCGGGCAATCCGGAGATTGAAGAGCGCATGGGTTCCCTTGCCGGCGTGTGGTACTCCCACTACGCGGGCATTGGCCGGCTCGACGGCTACCGCATCGGCAGGGTACGGGATTTCGCCTCCTGGGAAGGGGGAAAGGCGGCCGCCCTCTTCCCGGATTTTGCCGGTATCGTTCCCTACGTCAATCCCCAGGTTTACCCTGACGACTACATACTCCTCTACGACGATACGGTTTACGGCCAGGCGGACGATACCAAGCCCGGCCAGGCAAGCTGGGGCTTCGCCTATATGGGGGTGGTCCGGGCGGTCAACATCTTTAACGGCGACCCCAAGCGGGGGGCCGTCGTTATCGAATATATCAAGGGCTGCGCGCCCAAGTGGCTTGACCGGTGGAGCGAATCCGGGAACGGAAGGCTGCCCTTCTTCGGCGTCTATTACCGGGAGCTTGACAGGGATACGGTGCAGATGGCCAACGCGGTGGACCTTGCCGCTCTGTACGCGGGGGAACCCTACTACACCGAAAAGGCAACCCTGGAAGAAGCTGTGGCGGCAAACTCCGTGGAAAATGAAGCGGAGTTTATCAGTTGGGGCGTTGTTATTCCCCAGGACCGGGAAAGGCGGGCCCCATGAAATCGATAAAAACACTCATGCCGCTGTTCCTGTTCGCGGCGGCGGCCGTGTACGGCCAAGATCAGGACGCCGCGCCGCATGATAACGCGCCGGAAAGCGCGCTGGAAAACGAAGAGGACTATCTGGACTTCGGCGGCGACAAGGAAGGCGTTACGGTTACGGGAACGGCGGAAACTACCCAGCAGATGCGGGTTATCGGCAAAGAGGCGATAGAGCGGCGGAACGCGAAGGACCTGGCCGCCCTCTTGGAGGAAGAGCTGGACATGAGCGTTACCCGTTTCGGCGCGTACGGCAATCAGACCGATATAAATATGCGGGGCTTTGACACGGAGCGAATCGCCATTCTCATTGACGGGGTTCCCGCGAACTCGCCGCGCTCCGGGGAATTCGACGTGAATCAAATCGACCTTAACAATGTGGAGCGCATCGAAGTTATCTACGGCGGCTCGGATACCAAGTACAATGTTTCAGGAGCGCTGGGCGGGGTTATTAACATCATCACCGTCAAGAAGCAGCCCGCGGGCCCGCGCCTGGGTTTAACGTTGTCGAACACCGGTTATGCGCCGGGAGAGTATAACGCCCGTCATTCCGGCGGCGGACTAGGGGGGCCCGACTTTATCGATCTCTTGGATACCCAGTCCCTCAGCCTCTTTGCGGGTTACGGCGGGAAGGGCTTTTCCTGGAAGGCGTCGCTTTTCGGGAACCTCGCGGGGAACCACTACCTGTACCAGGACGATTACGGCTTTGCCCGGCGCAAGGTTAGTAACGAGGTGCTGGATGCGGGCGGAAACGCCGCGTTTGTGTGGGACCTGCCCAAGGACGCGACTATGCTTTCGGATACCAAGTTCTACTACGCGCGCCGCAATTTTCCCGTTACCATGAACTCCACAGGCAGCGCGCTGGCTACGGATTTGCAGATCACCGAAAACATCATGCTTAACGCGCCGGC
>JAITHL010000058.1 GCA_031279975.1 Treponema sp.
GGCCCGGAAGCGGATTACGCCGTTAGCGTTGATGGTGGCGGCGAAAACTTTGTCCCCGGGTTTTTTGTCCACCGGCATACTTTCGCCTGAGAGCATGGATTCATCGATGGCGGTTTGGCCTTCGGTAACTACGCCGTCCACGGGGATTTTCGCGCCGGGTTTTACGATGATGATGTCCCCGGGGATCACTTCGTCGATGGGGATTTCTTTTTCCTCGCCGGCTCCGTGAGCCGAGTTCTCAATGATGATTGCCGTTTTGGGGGCCAGGCCCATGAGTTTTTTAATCGCTTCGCTGGTACGGCCTTTGGACACCGCTTCAAGGGATTTTCCCAGCAGTATGAGCGCGATGATTACCCCGGCGGTTTCAAAGTAGAGCGCGTCCACGGCGTTGAAGTTGCCCCCCGCGATTTCAAAAATGTTATAGATGCTGTAAAGCACCGCAGCGGTGGTGCCGATGGCGATGAGGCTGTCCATGTTGGGGCTGCGATGCAAAAGGTTTTTGAAGCCCACGGTGTAAAACTTGTTACCCGCAATAATGATGGGGATTACCAATAGCAATTCAGCCAGCGCGTAGAGCAGGGGAAAATTCATCGGGGCCAGGGCCTTGGGGAAGGGCAGGGAGAACCATTTTATCATGGGCACCATGGCGATATAAAGGAGGGGCGCGGCGAAGGATACGGCGACAATGAATTTTGTTTTGAGGGTTTTGATTTCCTTTTCTTTGCGGAGTTTGTCCTCGTCCACCGCTCCTTCTTTGGAAAAATCCAGGGCCTGGTATCCGGCCTTTTCAATTGCCTCTTTGAGAGCGGAGACCCGGACTTTCAGGGGATTGTAAACCACCGCGGCTTTTTCCGTGGCAATGTTCACGCCGGCGCTTTCAACGCCTTCAAGTTTTTTGAGGGCCTTTTCAACCCGCTGGGCGCAGGCCGCGCAGGTCATGCCGCCGATGGGGATGGTTACGGCGCTTCCCTTAGGCTTGTCCAGAACCTCGTAGCCGATTTTGACCACCGCTTCCCTGACGCTGGACAGGGTTTGTGTGTCCTGGTATTCCAAAAAGAGTTTTTCGCTGGCAAGATTCACCGTGGCGGTGGTAACGCCCTCGATTTTCCGCACCGTCTTTTCAATACGTCCGGCGCAGGCGGCGCAGGTCATGCCGCCGATGCTTAATGTTTCAGTCTGCATACATTACTCCTATAACAAGCGGCGGAATAGCCGCTTATGTCCAACCGCGCATTAACACGAAGTATTAATGATTACTCCTTAACCCGCGGGGATTATATCCCATTGAGATATATCCCGTGGAGAAATCGCAGAGCGATTCCTCCAGCGCGGTGTTTTTTAGCCGCGCCTCCACCGGGCGAAAACCGCCTTTGCGTCTTTCAAAAATTCTTTTGAAATGGTAATAGTGGCGGCAGTTACCGTTTTGTTTTGCGGGAATATGGGCATGGGGTTACAGCCGCCGCTTTGTATTTCCACCTGGCTCATGCGGTAACGGTTGCCGCAGTTCTGGCAAACCAGCACCGTGCCTTGCTGTTTGTAAAAACCCCGGCCCGATCCATAGCACACCTGGCAGGTGTTAAAGGCCGTGCGAATAGTGCCGTCCGGGGCCTTCACCGCCAGCACCTCAAGCCGTGTGCCCTCAATGTCCACCGGGTAGAACACGGCGTTTTCCGTTACCTCGGAAATCTGGATAACCAGGTCCCGGCCGGCGATGGCGGGCTTTACCATATTTTGTCCAGCCGTTTGCCCGAAAAGGGCGGAACCCGCCGCCAGCAGGACCGCCGTTAAAGCCAATGCTTTGTTTCCTTTCATTTTTGCAACCTCTCCAAAAGTTATTAGCGTTGTTCGAAAACCCGTTGGAAACTTCGTTGCCAAAACAGTTTTTGAACAACTTCCGCTAAAAAACGCAAAATACGAAGCATTTTGCGGGACTTGGGAGGAAGCCAGCCGGGTTTCCCCCTAAGTCCATTGTTTGCGGATTCTTCCGCTTGTTCCCAACCCTAATGCGTCCGGCTTGCCGTAAACACGAAACGGAAAACATACAAGCCGGGCAATTTTTACCTAAGCGGCGCTGATTTATTCAATCGGGCATTCGCCATATATGGCGCAATCAGCGCTGCTTTAATGATGGCGGCGGTGATTAGCGTCAATGTAATCAGCGTTACCCTAATGGCAGTTAAAACCGCCGCCATTGCCGTTGCTATTGCCGTTACCGCCGCCGTCATCGAAAGCGCCGCCGCTGAAACCGCCGCAGCCTGAACTTCTGCCGGGTCCGCAGTTTGCCCGGTCATCCAGGGCGAAGGGGATTTTCCGTCCTTCGCCCCGCCGGGAGCTGCCGGAAGCCTGGGCAAAGGCCGGCGTTCCGGTCAACAGCAAAACCGCCGTTGCTGTCAGGGCAGCCTTCCATTTTTTATTCATTACCACACTCCTCTAGAGCCGGCGCAAAAACCGGTTATTTTTGCGCCGGCCCTTGCAGTTTCTCGCCTAAGGGCTGCGAAACATGCTTTTTTTAGAAGCAGCAGCCGCAAAATCGCGATTTTGCGGATGCCTCTCTATATCAAAAATATTTTTCAACGCCAACGGCGCTTATACCTCAATATCCCGGTTTCCCCTGGGGCCGCAGCAGGGCTACCGGCTGCGCCGGATAGCTTGGCAGCGGGCCTTTGGGGGCCTTGAGAAATTTTTTTGCGGCCAGCAAAATGCCGCCCAAAAAGGCAATCACCAAAATAACGGCGATTACATTTTCCACCTTGTACCTCCTAAACTAGAGTTGTTTAATAACTTCAGCTATTAAACAACTTCTACTAAAAACGTGGTTTTGCGGGGCTTTAGCCTGAAAAACCATAGGACTTGTTTGCCATCCAGACGGGTTGGCAAACAAGTCTACCCAAGGGCGCTTCTAAAAAAGTTTTTAGAAGCGATCCGCTTAAAAAAGCGTGTTTCACCGGGCTTTATTCCGCGCCCCCGGGGAACCGGGAAAACAACCGGTTTTTAGCGGCTCCCTAAAAGTATTAACCCTGGATTGTGTCAGCATTATGTCTTTTATCCGCCGTTTTTCTTTTTTTGCCGGGGCTTTGCAGCAGCATGACCACTATAATCGCAGCCGCCGGAACTATGCAATGCCAATGGCTCAACAAAAAATTCATGGTTTCTTTCTCCTTCTATGCCCCCGCTCTGCCGGGGCAGCCGATCTATCCGCATAGCGGACAGATAAAGTATTGTTATGCCCCGGCGCTTTTGCAGCACCCGCCGCTCTGCTGCCATGCGGCGGCGGCGGGTTCAAAATAAGCGTCCGGGTAAATCTGTGTTTCAAAGTTTCCCGCCTCGGCCTTTATCGCCTCAATATCCACGTTGTTGATGTCGTCTACCACTTTCACATAGCCGTAAAATACATTATCGCCGGTGGAAAAGTCAAAGGTCTCGGCGGGCATTAACTGAATAACGTTTTTCCCCCGCTCCACATCCAACTGGGTGTAATAGGCCGGGAAGATAAGGCGGCTGTTTCCAGGGTCAAGGGAATTGTTGTTGATGGTTAAGATAGTAGGCATATTCCGCTGCAACACCACTATCGCCGGGTCTATGCCCTCATCCCGGAGGTTGATGGTTATGGTCTGATAGGGAAAGCCGTATTGTTCCGCGCTTTGCGTTTCGGCTAACACAACCTTATCCGTGGGAATGGCTACGCCGGCGGGAGCGGGGTTCAGGTCCGGTTCCCCAATACCGGCGGCGCTTGCGTCAGCACTGGCTGACGGCACTTCTTCAACCACCGTGATAGAACCCCGGATCATGCCCATCCAGCAGGAGTAGGAAAAACGGCCTGTTTTTTCCGGCATGAATTCAATCACGTTTTCCCCGGGCTGGAAGCGGTGTTCGATTTTGTATTCCCTGATTATCATGCGGTTGTTGCAGCCGTTAATGCTCCCCTGGGGGGCGGTGATAGTCCACTTGACCGGAACGCCCCGCTGTACGGTGATAGCCGGGTAACGTCCGCCGCTCAGGGTGGAGTTGACAATCTGCGCGCCGTTTTCGATTATAGGCGCAAAGGCTTCACTGCCGCCTGCCGCCGGGCGGGAAGCAAGGGTGTTTATAGCGGCGATAACCGTACCGGCAACATTAGAATTGAACCCCGAAAGGCCCCAGCCGTAGGTAAACATGGTCATACCCATTACCGTTACTAAAATAGCGCCAGCCTTCATTACCACACGGGTAAATTTTTTACTGAGCAAAGAACTCAATGCCCCGATACCAAACATCAGGGGAACGGTGCCCATGCTAAAGAGGAACATGGAGACGCCCCCGGCTATGGGGCTGCCGGTGGAGAGGGCGTAAAGCTGCATGGCCTGCAAGGGGCCGCAGGGCATGAGGCCGTTCAAGAGGCCGATGACGAGGGGGCTTTTGTTTCCAGCTTTGCGGGCGTCTATTTTCCGGGCAAAAAAAACCGGCATACGCGGAGTGAAGCGGCGAAGAGCGGGAAAAATATCAAGCATATTGATACCCATGATCACCATAAACACCCCGGCGATTAACTGTATGATACCCTGAAACCGCCCCGAGACACTGACCGCGGAACCCAAGGCCCCGGCGATAAGGCCCGCTGCCGTATATGAAATAACCCGCCCGCCGTTGTAGAGAATTGAGGGAAACAGCACTTTCCAGCGCCGGCCTCCCCGCGGCGTAACGGCGGCGGTTGGTATACACTGCGAAAGGTTGATGCCGCCGCACATGGCGATACAGTGTACCGAGGTGATAAGGCCGATGACGAATAACATACCGTAGCCCATACCGGCCTCGGCCAGCGGAAAGGCCGAAGTAAGGGTACTGATACCCAGGCCCCGCAGCAGCACATACAGGGAAAGGATGATTACCAGGGTCCCGGTAATTTCCCTGACCGGGCGGGCGTTTTTACCGTCAAGCCCCGGTCCTTCCAGTACCTGGTAGTCCAGTTGTTCTATAGCCGCTTTTATCTCGTGAAATGTTACCGCCGAATCATTCCAGGTAACGGCGGCCGTTCCGGTGTTGTAGTTGACCCTGGCTTCCTCCACGCCCGCGGTATTTAAGAGCTTCTTTTCAATCCGTTTTTGACAGCTTACACAGGTCATGCCGCCGATACGAATTGTTTTTGTCGTCATAGTCTTTCTTGCTCCTCCGATTACCCTGAATTTAGCCGGTGAATGTGTCAGAATTATGTCTGCCTGAAAAAAGACGCGAATTTTGCGATTTTTTGTCCAATCCCGCTAGGGAAGCGCTGATTGCGAACATTAGGTCCGGATTCAACCGGGAAGCCGGGAGACTTCCACTGTCAACAACTTAAGGGGGGACCGGGGGGCCTTTCGGCCCCCCGGCGGGGGCGTTGCGGGGGTAGAACCCCCGCAGATGAGGCAGGGCGCCGCGCCGGTCCTTGCCTAATGCCGGCGGCAAGCAAACCCCACATGGCGGCGTCTGGCAGCTTGTTATTGGCGCCCGGCTACCGGTCCCGGTTCCGGGCGATCAGGATGAGCCGTAAAAAACTCATCAACGCGGTAAGGGCGGAGGCCACATAGGTCATGGCCGCGGCGGTTAAAACCCGCTTAACCCCCCGCAGCTCATCTTCGGTTAATATCCGGCTGCCCCGGAGTATGGCAATGGCCCGGGCCGAAGCGTCGAATTCCACCGGCAGGGTAATAAGGTAAAACAGCACCGCGCCGCCGAAGAGCATGATTCCCAGTTTGACAAGCAGGGGAAATGAAAGGAATATCCCCGCAATGGCCAGCCATGGGCCGGCGGAAGACCCAATATTGGCAATGGGAACCAGGGCGCTCCGGAGTACCAGCGGGCCGTAGCCCCGGGCGTGCTGTATGGCGTGGCCGGTTTCATGGGCGGCAACCCCCACGGCGGCAATAGAGTTTCTGTTATAGACCGGCTGGGATAGACGCAGCGTCTTAGCGGCCGGATCGTAATGATCCGTCAGGGAACCCCGTACCGGTTCGGCGGCCACGCCGGTAATATGGCTCGCCCGCATCAGGAACTGGGCCGCGTCCTTTCCGGTAATAGGCCGGGAGCAGGGTATCCGGGAATACTTCGCAAAGGTACTCCGCACCTTAAACTGGGCCAGCATGGAAAGCAACAGGGCTGGCGCCACCAATACAAGATAATAACTATCAATCATCATCTGCCTCCTGCTAGGGTTTTTCACCCTGGCGAAAATAAAAAGGCGGGAATACTCCGCCGTACAGCTATTCTTTGGTCAAAACATGGTATACCGGCATGATCTTCTTTAATTTTTGCCGCTTTGCGCGGCAGATTAAAGGAGACCTTCCGAGCTGCTTTGCGCCAGACCGGGCGCAGGCGGCCCGTGTTTTTTTGTTGGCGTTCCGCGCCGTTCATGCCGTCCTTCCCGTTACTCTATAAATTCCCCAATGCCGTAGTCGTTTATGAAGCGTGTCATTTCCTCATCCGAGCGGCTGGATTTAAAGGTTTTGCCGTAGGGGGAACCGCTGCCCTCATATTTCTCCTTTTCGGCGCGGAGGGTAATCACCATCCGCTGTTTCGCGTACAGTTTTTCGGCGTTCTTCGCCGTGGGTTTTGCCGCCAACTCCCTAAAGAACTGTCCCACAGGGATAAGGTGTTCCAGGAAGTGGGGGCCGGCTTTGCGTCCGTTTTTTTTGCTGGCGTCGATAACGCCGCTCTTTTGGTATTCCCGGAAGGCGGCGGCGGATATGAGGTAGCCGTCCTTCTCCCCCAGGAATTCCGTGGTATAGCGGAAATAGTGTTTTGCGCTGTCCAGGGCGATTTTGACGGTTTTATCGTCCCTATCCCGCCCGGAAAAACAGGCGGCGATGGACGCGGCGATTTCATAGACGGTCTTCCAGTCCTCCGGACCCCGGCGTTCATAACGCTTGCGTAAATCCCCGGCGGGATACTTGCTTGGCTTACGGACCTGTTTGTCTTTTGCCATGATTAACTCCTATTCTCATGGTAGTGAGGGAACCCCTCAATAGAGCTGTTCTGAAACTTCAGTTTCAGAACAGCTTTCGCTTAAAAACGCGGCTTCACTGGACTTTAGTCCGCATGCTTTAGTCTGAGAAACCGCGGGACGTGTTCCGAAACCAACCGGGTTTTGGAACACGTCTAATTAATCAGCGCGCCAGCGCGCCGTTACTTTTTTCCCGCCGCTTTTTTCTTACAGCGTTCAAGGATTTGCCGCGCGCTCTCCAGCGCGGGGTCAAGTTCCAGTGCTTTTTCGCAGTCGGCGGCGGCTTGGCCGTATTTTCCCGCCGCTTCGTAGAATTTGGCGCGGCTTGCCCAATAGCCGGCGTTTTCCGGTTTGAGGTCTATTGCCTTACTTGCCGTTGTGAACGCTTGGGCATAGTCTTTTTTGTTGAAGTATGCGTATGCAAGAAAGTTCCAGCCCATGGCTACGCCCGGGTCAAGCTCCACCGTTTTTTTGAAGTCCGCAATGGCTTTGCCGTAATCGCCTTTTTGAAAATGGCAGTCGCCGCGCAGCCCCCACGCGCTTGCCAGTTCGGAATCATCTTCGATTGCCTTGCTCAAAAGCAGTATCGCCGTGTCGAACGCTTTTGCGCCGTAGAGCGTCTTGGCGATGCCGTTTAGCTCCGAGCCGTCAAGCGCGTCAGGATGATATGCAAGGGCG
>JAITHL010000144.1 GCA_031279975.1 Treponema sp.
AGGTTTCCAGGGCTTGCAAAAATGTGGGTGGAATGAGCCGTGGGAGGCGTAGCCGACCTAGGCGAATGGAACCCCGAGCCGCCTACTGGCGGCGAAGCGCATACAGACCTGTTATGCGCTGTGCCGCTTGCTTATAATTTTTTACTTACCAAAACCTCAATATTTTCAGCCCAAATTCCAAAATATAGATTATGTATATATTCAATGTTTGTTTCTAAGCCGCTATTGTCTTTTATAAAATTAACAATATCATATCCCCAATGCGTTGTAACAGGCGATCCTCTTTTATCAACAGGGTTTCCGTGCCATTCTTCCGTTTTTAGAAATACAGGATCGCCGTCATCGCCCAGCGTTGCCCATGTTTCTGTTTTGTTAAATTTATTAATTATTGGAACCGTAAATATATGCGCGCCTCCTTTTTTTAATGTTCTGAAAATTTCCGAGAAAGCCTTTGCCGGATTATAAATATGCTCAAAAACATCTTGGGTTATAACTATATCAAATATGTTATTCTCAAATGTTTGTTTTTCTAAATTTTCATTGGGATAACCATTAAGAATTATGCCGGGATTTATTTTAGGATAATATTGTGATCCAATATACCCCTTGCATTCCCCTTTCAATTTATTTGTAATTGAACAGTTTCCAGGCGATGATTCATGAATACTTAAATTTCTCCAATCAGGATAATATTTTTCAATTATTACCATAAGCGCCCGTTGTCTTGGAATAGACCCGCAATTTGCGCATCTAAAATGCTCTCTCAGCCATGTATTATCTGATATAAGAACCGTGTTATTACCACATATAGGGCAAAAACCATTTTGCTTATAATTAAATTCACTATTTTGATTTTTCTTATATTTATATTTTTTTACAAAATAATATGGCGATAAATTTTTGACAAGTCTCTTGAAAAGAAGATAGAGGGGGGTAATATTATTCATAAAATATACTCCTTTAGCCAAATATTTTATTTTTCAATAAATTTAAGCGGCATTGCGCATAACAGGACTATATACGCCGCCTCTCCCTTTGGCCGCTCCGGGACTTCCAGCCGCCCTGGGGCCGACGGCTTAGTCCGCCTAAGCCCCCCCCGTACACAGCCCACCCCGCAATCCGCCAGAAGCCGGTTCACGAAATCTGCCGGGTCCTTGCGCTTCACCCCCTCCACCAACAGGGCCTGGGTCTAAGAGACCCCCGGCGGGAAGATTCTTCCTATCAGCGGCCGACGGGAGTCGAACCCGCGTCACGAGCTTGGGAAGCTCGGATAATACCGTTATATGACGGCCGCTTTTGTGGGAGAGCGTTGGGGCGGCGCTGATTATCTTGACGCCTGGATATTCGGTCCGTAATCCGCGCCGCCGGTAAACCATGGTGGCAAACCTTTGGTTCAATGCATTCGCTCATTTTATTACATTCTAGCAGGACAGGGGTATTTTTGTCAAGCCCGTTTATCCTTCGATGGTAAAATCTTGATACTCCCTGCTGGGAGGATGCCGGGTAATATCAAGTTGATCCACCCGGGCCCTCGGCGGCCCCCGGCGAAGCCATTGTAAAAAACAGTCCAAATGTTCCAGGCCGCCTTCGGCCCACACCTCCACCGCAGCGGCGGGGGTATTCCGCACCCATCCCCGGAGGCCCAAACGCCTCGCTTCGTTGAAGCAGGTATACCGGAAGCCGACACCCTGCACCCGGCCCTGGATTCGGGCCAAAAAAGCAGCCTCTTCTTGACCGGGAAGGGGAACATTCACGGCGATTGGGAACAGAGTTCCTGAAAGCGCTCTTCCTCCAGAAGCCGCGCAATGAGGGCTGGAGAAAAACCTTCAAACCGGAGCGTCCGTTTAAGCGTTGCGGAGGTTTGGCTTTGCTTCTTGGATTGGCGGCGTGTTTTTTGCAGGAAACGCCGGAGCAAGCGCCCCTCTAGCTCAGGGTCTAAGACGGCTTGCAGGGCCGCTTTGATTGTATCCTGGGGAAGGCCCCGCCGGCAAAGCCCTTGGAACAAAGCGCGGGGGCTCCGCGCTCCATGACTTACATGGTAGGTAAGCCACAAACGGGCATATCGCCCATCGTTTACCAGGTCCACAACATCAAGGTAGGCGATTGCCGCCGCTACGCAGGGACCGGGATAGCCCCGGACGGCCAATTTCCGGGCCAGGACGGCGCGGCATTGCTCGGCCCGGGCAACCAGGCGCAAGGCGGCCCGCTCCGCGTGAAAACAACGGGCGGCATATTGCAGGGCTTCCCCCTCTTCGGCGCTTAATTCCCAGCCGGGAACGCGCATTGCATCCCCCGGCCATAGCGGGATAAGATAGGCCATTCTCAGGAAGAGGGCGCTGCCGTCTGAAAGGCTGATCCGGATAAGCCGGTAATCCCGCTCCGGACTTGCGGCATCCCCAATAGGGAAGGGCTTTAGGACCCATGAAACCACCCGCAGAGGGAAGGCTCCTCCGCCAGGCGCAACACGGCTGCCTCCTGTTCCTACAGGGTTTTGTAATTGGCCGCGCAAACAGCCGCGCTCACTATCCTGTAAGGCCCCCCGCTCCGCAACGGCAGCCTCCCCAATAGCCATCGCTCTTTAGCGTTTAGAAAATTGAAAGCGCCTGCGGGCGCCGGCTTGGCCGTACTTTTTCCGTTCCACCATCCGGGAGTCCCTGGTCAGAAAGCCATTGTTGCGCAGGCTTGTATAATTACCCTGATCTACTTGACAGAGCGCCCGGGCCAGTCCGTGGCAACAGGCGCCGGCCTGTCCGTTTGTTCCGCCGCCATATACGTTGATCAGAACATCAAATTTATTTTCACCGGCGGTTACCATAAGGGGCCGGCGAACCATGAGGGCGTATTCGCCCTGGGGAAAATAATGGGCCAAGTCCCTGCCGTTAATGAGTATCTTTCCGCTTCCATCCCGGACATAGACCCGGGCCACCGCGGTCTTCCTCCTGCCGGTTCCGATTCCCAGATTCTTAATCACCTTGTTGCTTTGCTCCTTTACTATACCTCAATGGTTTGGGGGCTTTGCGCCTCATGGGGATGCCCGGCCCCCGCATACACTTTTACATTTTTTAACAGTTTCCGCCCCAGCGGCCCCTTGGGGAGCATCCCCTTGATTGCCAACGACAAAGGCGCGGTTGGATGCTTGGCCAGGAGCCCGGCGTAATTTTGGGATTTCAGCCCCCCCACATAGCCGGTATGATGATGATAGAGTTTTTGCTGGGCCTTGCGCCCGGAAACCGCGATCTTACCCGCGTTCACCACCACCACATAGTCCCCTATTTCCCAGTGGGGAGAAAAAACAACCTTTTCTTTTCCCCGGACTATTGACGCCACCCGGGACGCGACCCGGCCCAGGGCCTTGCCTTCGGCGTCAATAAGAAACCACTTCCGCTCAACCTGAGCGGGCTTAACAAAAATCGTTTTCATACCACAACCTTTCAAACCGCGTGTTTTGTTATCCATGGTGCCTTGACTCAAGGCTCTTGTCAAGGGGGCGCTGCCCCCTTGCGCCCCCGCCGGAGGGCCAAGGCCCCCAGTCCCCCGGCTGCCCTGACGCGGGGTTGTGTAAGCCCTAAAAGCGGCTGTAGTTCGGCGCTTCATGGGTTATGGCGACATCGTGGGCATGGCTTTCCCGCAGCCCCGATGCGGTGATCCGGACAAATTGCCGGTACGCCTTGAGTTCCTCGACGGTTTTACAGCCGCAGTAGCCCATCCCCTTTTTTAAACCCGAAACCAATTGATGGAAGAATTCCCGCAGTTCCCCCTTGTAAGGAACCCGCCCTTCAATGCCCTCCGGCGCCGGGCTTTCATCCTTGGTCATCTGATACCGGTCGCCGTCGCCGTCACGGATGGCCCCCAGGCTCCCCATGCCCCGGTATTCCTTATAGATGCGCCCGTCATAGATGATCTCGCTCCCCGGCGCTTCCTTGAGCCCCGCGAAGAGGTTCCCGATCATCACCACATTCGCCCCCGCGCCAATGGCCTTGGCAATGTCCCCGGAGAATTTAATGCCCCCGTCGGCGATAACGGGTATGCGGTATTTTGCCGCCTCTTCGGCGCAGTCCCAAACCGCGGTAAACTGGGGCACGCCGACGCCGGCGACAATACGGGTGGTGCAGATCGAGCCGGGGCCTACCCCCACCTTGACCGCGTCGGCGCCTGCTTCGATTAAGCGGCGGGTTCCGTCCCGGGAAGCCACATTCCCGCCAATTACCGGGAGGCCGTATTGTTCCTTGATGCGGCGGACCGCGTCCATCACGTTCTTTGAGTCCCCATGGGCGGTATCCAGGACCACATAATCCGCCCGGGCGTTCTTCAACAGGGGAAGCCGGACCGGGTAATCCTGGGGAGATACCGCCGCGCCGACCAGGAGCCGCCCGGTCTTATCTATAGCCGCCTGGGGGAAGCGGGCGTGTTTTTCCATATCCTTTACAGTGATAAGGCCGGTAAGGTTCCCCGCCGCGTCCACCACGGGCAGCTTTTCAATCCGGTGCTTGTCAAATTTTTCCCGAGCCGCGGCCACGGTGGGCTCCCCCTGCACTACCACCGGATTCCGGGTCATACTATCCTTGACCAAGCGGGAATCGTCCTGGCAAAACCGGAGGTCCCGGTTGGTAATTATCCCGGTTAAACGCCCGGAGGGGTTCAGCACCGGCGCGCCGGATACGTTAAAGCGCCGCATCAGGACCCTAACATCCCGCACCAAGGCGTCCTCTTCCACCGTTACCGGCGCGTCGATGACCCAATTGAGGAAGCGTTTTACATGGGCCACCTGCTGGGCCTGTTCCTGGGGGCTCAGGTTCCGGTGTATGACCCCGGAGCCTCCCTCCAGGGCAATGGCGATGGCCAAGCCCTCTTCAGTTACCGTGTCCATGGCGGAAGACAGTACCGGCGCGTTGAGATATACATCCCGGCAGAGCATGGTCCGGACGTCGCAGTCCTTGGGCAGAATATCCGAATAGGCCGGCAGAAGCAGCACATCATCATAGGAAAGGGACAGGGGAAACATGGAAGGGCTCCTTATGCATGAAATAGCGCCCGGTATTTGGCGGCGATTTCCCGGGCTTTCTTTGCCGCGAGGCCGCGGTAGCGTTCAGGCTCCTGAAAGAACCGCAGCGCCTCCCCAGGGGCGGCGATGATCCCCAGGGCTGCCATCTGATCCGCAATCCGGGAGAGCAGCGCTTCCTCTCCGGCGAGGGCCTCGGCAAAACATATACCCTCGCGTTCCGCTTTAAGGGTAAGTTTGCGGATAGCCTCGTGGGCGTCTGAAACCCCGCTTTCGGCTAGCAGTATGTAGGCCGGTTCAGCCATGACGCCCCCGGCCATCCCGGAGGCCGCGTTTCGTAAATTTTGCAGCATACGGGAGCGGTCCACCCCCAGGCCGGCGATTACCCCGGCCATACGGCTCGCCGCAAGGCAGAATCCGGTAATATAATCGGCGATAAAACGCTGGCTTGCGGAGTTGGAGAGGTCCCGCTGGTGTTCGCTGATCTGATCCATGAAGAAGGTTGTAGCCCGGGGCATAAAAACCTTCCATAAACTTTTTACATGCTCGGAGTTCCAGGGATTCCGCTTGTGGGGCATGGTGGAGGACCCAACCTGATCCTCGCCGAAGCCTTCCCGGACTTCGGCGATCTCGCTGCGCTGGAGATGCCGCAGGTCGTCCGCCAGGTTGGCGATAATGCCGAAAGCCGCGTTCATCTCTAAAAGCAGCCGGAGCAGGTATTCGGGCTCCACCAGTTGGGTCGCGTGTTCCGACGGCTCAAGCCCCAGCTCCGCCAGGTAGCGGCGCTCCAGTTCCTCCGGGTCCCGGACCAGCAGGGCCGAGGCGTTATAGGCCCCCGCCGCGCCGGCAAGTTTGCCCTTGAGTTCAGCGGAACGGCGTTCCAGCTCCACAATCGACTTGCCCAGCCGGGAGACATACTCGGCAAAGGCGAAGCCCGCAGTGATGGGTACCGCGTACTGCCCGTGGGTTCTGCCTACCTGGGGCGTTTGGGCTTCCCGTTCTGTAAGATCGCAGAGGAGCAGTTCCAGCTGTTTCAGCAGGGGCAAGACCGCCTCCCGGGTTGCCCCCCGTATCCGGTAGGCAAGGGCGGTATCCAGGATGTCCGCGCTGGTGGCCCCCAAATGGATCAGATGCGCGACGCCTAGGGGAACCTTGGTTTTCAGGACATTCACCAAGGCCCGGATATTATGCCGGGTTTTGGCCTCTTCTTGGTAGACCGCCTCAACGTCCACGGTATTGGCCGCGCCCTCCAGGGCGTCCCGGAGCTCCGCCGTTAGTTCGCCCCGGATACTGAGATGGGCCAGGGCCAGGGCGATTTCCGCCTTTACCGCGGCGGCAACCGCGGCTTCCTCGGAAAGCCAAGGAACCAGGGCCGCGAAGAGTTTTTCTTCAGAGACCGAATACCGGTGATCCAGGGGGGAAATATTGCGGAAGATAGGGCGGCTTGGAGCATCCTCAGACCCGCAGGCCGCGGATGAAGTAACAGTTTCCATACGGGATTATAGCATGGATGCCGCCGCTTGTCCAGACGGGGGAAATTGCGCGGCAGGGCGCCTGCATTTACTTTCCGAAGATAACGGTAAACATATAGTCAGGATTCATAGCGGCGGTAAAGCGTTTCTTCGGGCCGCTCATCTGTTTCTTCCCCTTCACTCTCGGATTCG
>JAITHL010000215.1 GCA_031279975.1 Treponema sp.
AATAGAGCTGTTCTGAAACTTCAGTTTCAGAACAGCTTCCGCTTAAAAACGCGGTTTCATAAGGCTTTAGCCTGAGAAACCGCAGGACGTGTTCCGAAACCAACCGGGGTTTGGAACACATTTAATATAAAGCGATTGAACGGATAGTCAGGATTTTGAGCAACGAAATACTTATGATTCCCCAGGGAGGAAGGGTGGATGAGCGGGAAGGGAGGGAATAGCCGCCGCAGGCCGGCAAAACGCCGGGATCAGGGGGGCGTTGAATGGCAAGAGGGCGCGCCGGAGCGGAAAAAAGCGGAAAAATTCCGCTATGATAAAAACCGGGGGGAGCTCTATGAACGGCCCCAATGGGTTCCGGTTAAAATTCCCTCCGCCCCCCTGCCGGTCCTGGACTGTGTTTTTTGCGGGAAGCCGATTCGGGATATTTCCGCGGCCATAACAGACCGGCATACGGGCAGTCCGGCCCATTTTGACTGCATCCTTTCGCAAATCAAGGAGGTTGAGCCTTTGGAACAGGGGGATGAGATAAGTTATATCGGCGGCGGACGCTTTGGGGTGGTGCATTTTATCCAGCCCCGCCATAGCCGGAGCTTTAAAATAAAGAAGATCCTCGAATGGGAGGATAAGGAACACCGGGCCGAATGGCGGACCGGTATCGCGGACTGTTATTCGCTTACCTGAGGTTGGTATGATAGGCATTATCGGCGCCATGGAGGCGGAACTTGCGTTGCTTAAAAACGCCCTGGCAAACCCCCAAACCCGGACTATCGGCGGGTTTACCTTTATTTCCGGCCTGCTGGAGCAAAAGAGCGCGGTCCTCCTTCAATGCGGTATCGGCAAGGTGAACGCCGCGGTGGGGTGCGCGCTCCTCATCACTACCTATCAGCCCGAGGCGCTTATCAATACCGGTTCCGCCGGGGGTATTGATCCCGCCCTGACCTTTGGGGATACGGTTATTTCGGAAGGGCTGATTCAGCATGATGTGGACCTGACAAGTTTCGGCTATGCGCCAGGGCAGCTTCCCGCTATGCCCGCAATTTTTCCCGTGCCAGAGGACCTGATCCGGCGGGCGGAGCAGGCGGTGGCGGACTTGAAGCGGGACGGCCTGTTGCCCCCGTCGTTTAAGTATAGCCGCGGGCTTATCGGCTCCGGCGATGTGTTTATGGATAAGGAAGACCGTATCCAGGCGTTGCGCGCCCGGTTTCCCGGTATTCGGGCGGTGGAAATGGAAGGGGCGGCCATAGCCCAAACCTGCTTTCTCTTCAAAACGCCGGCCCTGATCCTCCGCTCCCTTTCAGATATTGCCGGCGCCCAGTCGCCGGTTGCCTTTGAAGAATTTCTCCCCCTGGCGTCCAAACATTCCGCGGAGATACTTCGCCGGATTATACGCGCCTGGCCGGGGCAGCGGGGGGACCGGGGGGCCTTTCGGCCCCCCGGCGGGGGCGTTGCGGGGGCGGAGCCCCCGCATGGGGGGTAGCGGAGAACCCGTAGGGTTCGGAGTGAGGGGGGCTTGCCCCCCGCTAATCTCTTAAGTTGTTGATAGCGGGAGACTTCCCCCTATTTTCTTAGAGGAGTTGTATATGGACTTAATAGCGAGTTTTCAAATCGATCACACCCGGCTCCTGCCGGGAATTTATGTTTCCCGCAAGGATGTATTCGGCCCGGCGGTCATTACCACCTTTGATCTGCGGTTCAAAATGCCGAACCGGGAACCGGTAATGGATATGCCGGTGATGCATACCTTTGAACACCTGGCCGCGACCTATATCCGTTCCGACGGGGAATGGGGTTCCCGGACTATTTACTTCGGGCCCATGGGCTGCCGTACCGGATTCTATGCGATCTTTGAGGGGGACAGAAGCCCCCAAGACATACTGCCCCTCATGCGGCGCACCCTGGATTGGATTATCGCCTTTGAAGGGGATGTTCCCGGGGCGGCGCCGGCGGAATGCGGCAATTGGCGGGAGCATAATCTGGATATGACCAAGTATGAATCAAAACTTTGGGCCGCGGTATTGCAAAACGCGAAACCGGAAAATCTGACGTATCCGGTAAAAAACTAAAGAAGCGAGGCCCCCATGTCCAACCGGCTTGCCCTGATTCGCCATTCAACCGGCCATGTTATGGCCCAGGCGGTTACCCGGCTTTTTCCGGGAACCAAGACGGCCATCGGCCCGGCCATTGAAAACGGCTTTTACTATGATTTCGCGTTCCCCGATCCGGCGGCGGGCAGCGCTCCCTTCTCGGCGGAGGACTTTCCCGCTGTTGAGGAGGAGATGCGGCGGATCATCACAGTAGGGCAGGACTTTGTTTCCCGGGAACTCAGCCGGGAAGAAGCCCTAAGCCGCTTTGCCGGGGAACCCTTTAAGACCGAAATCATCCAGGGGCTTCCCGATGGGGAACCCATCAGGGTCTATGAAAACCAGGACGCCGGGGGGCGGCTTCTTTGGGCGGACCTCTGCCGGGGGCCCCATGTGGCCAATACCCGGGAACTTCACGCCGGGGCCTTTAAGCTGATGAGCGTCGCCGGCGCCTATTGGCGGGGGGATGAGAAGCGGCCCATGCTTACCCGGATATACGGGACCGCCTGGGAAGACCCCAAGGGCCTCAAGGCCCACCTGCGGTTCCTGGAAGAGGTGGAAAAACGGGACCACCGCCGGCTGGGTAAGGACTTGGACCTCTATTCGATCCATGAGGAAGCCGGGGCGGGGCTTATCTATTGGCACCCCCACGGCGGGCGGATACGGGCGGCCATTGAGGACTTCTGGCGTACCGAGCATTACCGGAACGGCTATGAACTCCTGTACACCCCCCATATTGGAAAATCCTGGCTGTGGGAAACTTCAGGCCACCTGGGGTTCTATAAGGCCAATATGTATTCCCCCATGGAGATCGATAAACAGGACTATATTCTCAAACCCATGAACTGCCCCTTCCATATCATGATCTATAAGCATAGGGGCCGCAGTTACCGGGACCTCCCGCTCCGTTGGGCGGAATTGGGTACGGTATACCGCTATGAGCGCAGCGGCGTTCTCCACGGGCTTCTGCGGGTCCGGGGCTTTACCCAGGACGACGCCCATATCTTCTGCGCCCCTGAACAAATTGAAGGGGAGATACGGGAAGCCCTGCGGTTCAGCCTCCAACTCTGGAAGGCCTTCGGCTTTACGGATATTAAAGCCTACTTAGCCACCAAACCCGAAGCGTCTGTGGGGGAACAGGGCCGGTGGGACCAGGCATTGGAAAGCCTGCGGAAGGCCGTCGAGGCCGAGGGGCTTGCCTATACCCTCGATCCCGGAGGCGGGGCCTTCTACGGGCCCAAAATCGACCTGAAGATCAAGGACGCCTTGAACCGGGAATGGCAGATGACCACCATCCAGTTCGATTTTAACGAACCTGAGCGCTTTGACATGACCTATGTGGACGCCGATGGGCGGCACAAACGGCCCTACATGGTGCACCGGGCCCTGCTCGGTTCGCTGGAACGCTTTTTCGGGGTTCTCATCGAACACTACGGCGGGGCTTTTCCCGTATGGATAGCCCCGGAACAGGTCGCGGTGATCCCGGTGGCCGAACAGTTCAACGGCTATGCCGTCCAGGTCGCGGCGGAACTCAAGGCCCGGGATATCCGGGTAAGCGCGGAATTGGGGGAGGGCCGGATGAACGCGAAGATACGGAACTGTCAGGGCCGGAAAATCCCCTATATGCTCGTGCTTGGCCAGCGGGAAGCCGATGAGGGACGGGTCTCAATCCGGCTGCGGGACGGCAGGCAGGGGGTGGAGCTTGACGGGGGGACCCTTTGTCCCACCCTCACGCCCGTTGAATTTGCCAACTATGTGGCGCGGAAGATACATACCCGCGATCAGAAACTATAGCAAGGGGATAGGGAAGCGGGAAGTAGTAAATAGCCGCTTGCCATTTACCGGGGGCGGGCTGTGGTATCCACCGGCCTGCCGGTATTTTTATTGGACGCCAGTAAAGCGTATTGCCCGGCGGAACCCATTATTGGGGCATGAAACCATTCTTTGCTTTTATCCCCGGCGCGGATCTCCGCCGCCGGGCCA
>JAITHL010000037.1 GCA_031279975.1 Treponema sp.
GGGACGTTCCCTCCCGTTTTGCGTAAACCGGCTCCGGCTCCCTAATCCCGTCAGACTAAGGATACCACTTCTCTCATAAAGCATAAATTCTCCCAAGCTATCCGGCGAAGCCGGATAGCGCCGTAACGCCCCCGCCGGGGTGGTTCCGCGCAGAGGAACTATTAGGGAGTTTTGGGCAACGCCCAAAACTCCAGGCCGGGTGGAGTTTTGCCTTTGGCAAAACTCCGAGGCAATCCGGCGTTGCCGGATTGCCCGCCCCCCGGTCCCCCCTGAAGCCGTTGATAGTGCCTGGGCCTCCCGCCAGCCTGGATTGCGCAAAGGCCGGCTTTCTTTTATGATACCCCTATGGCCGTTAAGAAATTCACCGTGCTGGATCTGCTCGATATAGAGCCCAAGGAACATAATTCCTTGAACCTCCGGTGTATTGGCGGCAGGAAGGGCCTGGATAAATCCATCGATACCCCGGACCTGAACCGGCCTGGCCTCGCGCTCTCTGGTTTTTACGAATCCTTTGCGTCCCAGCGGATACAGCTGTTTGGCCGGGGAGAAGTATCCTACCTGCAAAAACTTGCCTCGGAAGGGAAGATCGATACCATACAGGAGATGTTTAAGTACCCCATTCCCTGCTGCATCTTCACCCACGGGCAGTCGCCGGACCAGAACTTTTTCACGGAAGCCGAAGGCGCCCGGTGCCCCGTCCTGCAAACCAGCGTGGGAACCGCGGATTTTTCCAGCCGGCTCATGCGGGTTCTTCTGGATGTATTCGCGCCCAAACAGATATTTTCCGGCGAGATGGTTGAGGTTTACGGCATGGGGGTGCTGATCATGGGGGAATCGGGGGTGGGGAAAAGCGAAACCGCCCTGGAGCTTATCGGGCGGGGGCACCGCTTGGTGGCGGACGACACGGTTGAGATACGCTGCATAAACGGGAATACCCTCATGGGCATGGGGGTGAATAAGATCATCGGCCACCACATGGAGATACGGGGGCTGGGGATCATCAATATTACCCATCTTTTTGGGATAGGGGCCATCCGGGATCAAAAGGAGGTGCAGCTGGTGGTAAACCTGGAGCATTGGGACCCGAAGAAGCACTATGACCGCATCGGCAATGACAAATTTATGGATATACTTGGGGTGAACGTGCACAGGCTGGAAATTCCGGTTAAGGATGGCCGCAACATCCCCAGCATCATCGAAACCGCCGCCATGAATGAACGGCTTAAAACTATGGGGTATAATTCGGCAAATGAATTCAGGCAAAATGTTTTAAAATGGATAGAGAGCAATAACGCCCGTTCCCTGTATTTTGGACAGGATGATATTATTTAGAGTCTGTTATATTAGAGCTGTTCTGAAACTTCAGTTTCAGAACAGCTTCCGCTGAAAATCGCGGTTTTGCCGGACTTTAGCCCGCGCCCGTAAGGGCGAAACCGCAGGGGCCTGCGCAAAACCAGCCGGGTTTTGCGGCAAGCTCACTATTTAAGGAATTACCATAACGATATGATTGAGCAGACGGTAACAGTACAAAACCGGATGGGTATCCACGCCCGGCCCTCGGCGCTCCTGGTACAGGCCCTCGCGCATTTTAAATCAGCGGTTTACCTGCAAAAGGAGGGGGACCGGATTAACGCGAAATCGATCATGGGCGTAATCACCCTGGCGGCGGGCTACGGCACGGAATTGAAGATCATCGCCGACGGGGAGGATGAACAGTCCGCCGTGGACGCCCTGGTACGGCTCTTTGAGTCTAAATTTGAGGAAGAAGGGGAAGCATAGGGAGCCAGGGAAACACTGATTGCGGACCTTCGGTCCGAATCCAACCGGAGGATGCGGACTAAAGTCCGAAATCAGTGTTTCTTACCCGTATTTGCCTAATGAAATGGGCAAATGCGTCGAACCAAAGGTTCGCGGGCAACGCTGATTGCGGACCGAAGGTCCGACGTCAAGTTAATCAGCGTTGCCCTAGGAGCCTGTTGCTCTTGCGGTTTTTTCCGGCGCTTTGTACCGAAAAAACCGCGATTTATGGGAGCCTGGGGAACCGCTGATTAAATCAGGTTTTTAAACATAGCCCGCGGATTGCGCTGATTACCGCTGATTACCGCTGATTAACGGTAACAAAATCCGTGTTAATCAGCGGACGCTTTTGATAATGCCGAATAAATCAGTGTTTCCCTAGGGGCGCGGTTTTTTAACGGCCCGTCCGCGGGTGAAAAGACGCCGCCGGAGGAGCCGTGAAAGCCGTTAGAATACACCGGAAGAATTTTTTTCTCAATGTCCGCGGGCTGGCGTTGATCTACCTGCTCCTCTGTATCCTGACGGTGCTGTTTTCCCGGTATTTCTTTATTACCCTCCTCCAGGAGGGGGCTGTTCCCGGGGTTTTGCCGGTCATCCTCTTTTTCACCCTCCCGATAGCGCTGCTGGCCTTTCTGCTCCTCTCGGTGGGGAAGTTGATCCGGGATTACATCGCCCGCCGGAGCGGGGGCGTTTTTCAAATACGGCTCTTTGTCTACTTTATTATTACCGTTGTCTTGGCCGCCGTGCCGGTTACTATTATCACCATACAGGTAGCCCAGGAACTCCTCCATTTTTGGCGTTCCATACGGCTGCGGGACGCCCTGGAAAACGCCCAGCGTTTTGCCCTGGACAGCTACGCCCTCCAGTTGGATGCCTACCAAACCCAAACCCGGTCGAGCCTGGAGCGGACGGACCAGTTTATGACCGGGCCGGCGCCCGGGGAAGGCCGCGCCCTCTTGCCCGCCCTGGGGGAAGAGCTGCTGGCGATACAGGACTTCCGGCAGACCCAAGAGGGGCTTTGGCTCCAGGAAGCCTTTGCCGGGGACGCTTCCCAGCAACTGCGGGCCCCGCCGGGCGTCCTGCCGGGCTTTGCGCCCCGGGAAATACCCCGGGACCAAGACGTAATCCGGTATCTGGCGTATCCCCGCAAGCAGGACCAGGACCGGCTCCGGGTCTATACCTATTCCCTGGGGCAGGGCTTTGACGAGGGGGTTCGGCTCATAGAAACCGAGAAGGCCCGGTTCGACGCCATCGAAACCCTGAGCATCAACCTCCAGCCCCTGCTGGTTTTTTACTACGGGGTCTTCCTCTTCCCCAATCTCCTTATGACCCTGATCATCGCCATCTCCTTTTCCCGGCGGGTTACTGAACCCCTGGTGGAACTTGCGGAGGCGACCCGCCGGGTCGCGGAGGGGGATTTTTCCATACAGATATTTGCCCGGCCCCGGGATGAGCTGGGCCTCCTCATCGCCTCCTTCAATACTATGGTCCGGGATTTGGAACAGTCCCGGAACGCCCTTCTAAAGGCGGAAAAAATTTCCATCTGGCAAACCATGGCCCAGCAGCTTGCCCATGAAATAAAAAACCCCCTGACCCCCATAAAACTTTCCGCGGAACGCCTGCTCCGGCGCTGGCAGAATAATCCAGAACGGATCGGGGAGATACTAGAAAGTTCCGCCCTGGCCATTATTCAGGAAGTGGAGGGGCTCTCAAACCTGCTGACCGAATTTAGAACCCTGTCCCGGCCCACAGAGCCGGGGCAAACCTGGATAGTCCTGGGGGAAACCGTTGAGGAACTCCTCGGCCCCTACCGGGGTTCCTACCCCAAGATACAATTTGATACCCGGCATATCGAGCCGGAAATCCGCCTCCGGATCGACAAGCGGCACATCGGCCAAATTCTTACCAACCTGATCCTCAACGCCGTTGACGCCATGGACGGGGCGGGGGTCATTGAAATCAGGACCGATCTTGTCAAAAAACGGGAGAACCGCTATTGTAGACTCAGCATTAGGGATACCGGCAAGGGGATGAGCAGACAAGAGGGGGAGCGCATTTTTACCCCCTATTTTACCACCAAGGAATCGGGAACCGGCCTTGGGCTGCCCATTGTCGAGCGGCTGGTGCATGATCACGGCGGGTCTATCTGGTTTCATTCCGGCGAAGGAATGGGAACGGTTTTTTATATTGATTTTCCCCTGGACGGGGCGGACCATGGGGGGCCATGACAAAGCTGCTTATCATTGATGATGAACCGGGGATACGGAAAACCCTCGCCGCGATACTGGAGGATGAGGGGTATCAGGTCCTTACGGCGGAAGACGCGGTGATCGCTTTGGATATACTGCGGCGGGAGCCGGTGGCGGCCCTCTTTCTGGATGTGCTGCTTCCCAACATGGGGGGCATAGAAGCCCTGGAGCGTATCCGCGGCGAATGGCCGGAAGTGGAAGTGATAGTCATGTCCGGCCATGCCAATGTGAACATGGCGGTACGGGCGGTTAAGCTGGGGGCCTTTGACTTTTTGGAAAAGCCCCTGTCCCTGGACAAGGTGCTGACCAGTTGCCGGAACGCCCTGACCGTGCGGCGGCTCCGGGAAGAAAACCGGAATCTTAAACAAAACGCCCCGTCCAAGGATGAGCTTATCGGTTCCAGCGAGGCCATACAGCGTATCCGGGAACGGATCATCCAGGCGGCGGCCAGCGACGCCCGGCTCCTCATTACCGGGGAGAACGGCACGGGGAAGGAACTGGCCGCCCGGGCCGTCCACCGCCATTCCCGCCGGGCCGGGCGGGCCTTTGTGGAGGTAAACTGCGCCGCCATTCCAGACGCCCTGCTGGAAAGCGAGCTCTTCGGCCATGAAAAGGGGGCCTTTACCGACGCGGTAACATGCCGCCGGGGCCGTTTTGAACTGGCCTCAGGGGGGACCCTGTTCCTGGATGAAATCGGGGATATGTCCCTTTCGGCCCAGGCAAAGGTGCTCCGGGTTATCCAGGAACAGCGGATCGAGCGCGTGGGGGGAGAAAAAACCATTGAAACCGATGTCCGTATTGTGGCGGCCACCAATAAAGACCTGGAACAGGAATGCGACCGGGGAAGATTCCGGCGGGACCTCTATTTCCGGCTCAACGTCATCCCCATAAACCTCCCCAGCCTGCGGGAACGCAAGGAGGATATCCCGGTCCTGCTCCTGTATTTTCTCAAGGAGCGGGACGCGGGGAATATTGTATTGGCGGAGGAGGCGGCGCAATTCCTCACCGCCTATTCCTGGCCGGGGAATGTGCGGGAGCTGAAAAACCTGGCGGAACGGATACTGGTGATGTATAACGGCGACCGGATCGGCCTTGAAACAGTACGGGACCTGCTGCAAGAGAAGCCCGGTTTTTCTGAAAAAAAATCCGGTATTTCTTTCCCGGGGGAGGTGAAAAATTCCGGACCCAATACTATATTTAACTTAAATTATACCGAAGCAAAGGCGGCCTTTGAAAAACAGTATTTAGAATTCCAACTGGCCGGCCATGATCGCAGCGTAGCCAGAACCGCCGAGGCGATTGGTATATATCCCAGTAACTTGCACGCAAAACTGAAGAAATATCATATAAGGACAGAACGGTGAAAGAACTAACGAATCGCCAAGAGGAATTATTGTTCTTTATCAAGACGTATATTACCAGTCATAACTATCCGCCGACCATACGGGAGATCGCGGAACACTTTGCTATTTCGGTGAAGGGCGCCTACGACCATGTGGCCGCTTTAAAAAAGAAGGGGTATATCAAAAGCGATAAACGCTCAAGAACCATGGAGCTCATCAAAAACAAGGGGGACCTGGAAAACAATGATTGTATCGAGGTTCCCATCCTGGGCGCCGTGGCCGCGGGCATTCCCATTATGGCGGAGGAGAACCGGGACGGCGCGATAATGGTCCACCATTCCTGGCTGAAAAAGCATAAGAAATACTTTGCCGTAAGGGTTAAGGGGGACTCCATGATAGGAGCGGGCATTATAGACGGGGATAAGGTCCTGGTGGAGCAGTGCGAAACCGCCGAAAACGGGGAGATCGTCATCGCCATGGTAAACGACGCCATGACCTTGAAACGCTTTTTCCAGGAAAAAACCCGGGTCCGCCTCCAGCCGGAAAACGAAAAGTACCGCCCTATTTATAGCCAGGAAACCTATATCCTGGGCCGGGTAGCCCATGTGATCCGTTCCTATTAGCTGATAGTCATGGCCAAAGGGCGCTGTTGTTGTTTTTTAGGCCCCGAGTTGGGGGAAAAGCTCGAAGCGGTGGGGGATATCCGCCGCAAAATGCAAGGGCGGAATAAGGCCCTGGAGGAAACGGTCTTCTACGCCGGGGAGGTCCCGGTAAACGATATGGTTTCCATCCTCAGAAACGGGGCGCTCTTTGCCGAAGCCCGGCTGTTTCTCCTGAAAAACGCGGAACTCATTAAAACCAAGGATGAGGTGAAACTGCTCTGTTCCTATATGGAGGCGCCGGCGGAAGATACGGCCCTTATCCTGCTCTCCGACGCCGCGTCCCTGGATAAGGGCCTGGAAAAGGCCGCGGGGGAAAAGCGGATATTCTGGGAGCTCTTTGAAAACCGGAAGGCCGAATGGGTGGCCTCATTTTTCCGGCGGGAAGGCTGCCGGATCAGCGAGGCCGGAATTGAAACCATCCTGGAATTGGTGGAGAACAACACGGAAGCCCTGAAACAGGAATGTTCCCGGCTCATCGCGTTTCTGGGCAAGGATAGGCCCATCGAAGCGGCGGAAGTGGAAACCTGGCTTTCCCATACCCGCGAAGAATCGGCCTTTACCCTCTTTAGCCGCATCGCCGCCGGGGACTTGACCAAAAGCATAGAAACCCTCCATGCCATCCTGGGTTCCAAGGAAAGCCCGCAGGCGGTTCTTGGGGGCCTGACCTGGTGTTTCCGCCGGTTCCGGGACTACCTGGGCCTGGCTGACGCGGGCGTGCGGGATGAGTTTGAATTCAAGAAGCGCGGCCTGGGTTCGGCCAAGGCCCGGAACGACTATGCGGCCCTGCGCCGCCGCTATCATTCCGCCGACACCTGCCTGGCCTTAATCGCCGAATTTGATATACTCCTCCGCTCCCTCGGCTCGGCCCCTGAATCCATACTGATGGACCTTTTGATCCTCAAATTGGTTAGCGGCCAGGGCCATACGCGGGAAAAATGGCTGTATTACTGAGGAGGAAGCTGAAGGTATGCTTACGACCATCCTTATCGCCTTGAGCCTCTCCATGGACGCCTTTGCGGTATCCGTAAGCGCCGGCGCGGGCGCGCAAAGAACGCGGGCGGTCCACATCCTCCGCGGTTCCCTGTGTTTCGGCCTGTTCCAGTTTTGTATGCCCCTGGCGGGCTGGTATCTGGGGATGGGGTTTATGCGGTATATCGAAGAGGTGGATCACTGGATCGCCTTCGGCCTCCTCGCCTTGATCGGGGGGAACATGATCCGGGAGAGCCTTTTTCGCCGGAAATCCCCGGAGGCCGGGTCCGCTGGAACCGGGGGGCCGGTTTCTGGCGGCATCCGCGGCCTGGGCGCCCTGCTCCTCCTGGGGGCGGCCACCAGCATAGACGCCTTGGCGGTGGGCGTATCCTTCAGCGTGATAAGCCGGAATATCTGGGAAAGCGCGGCCGTTATTGGGGGCGTAACCTTCCTGGTATGCTGCGCGGGGTTCGAGTTCGGACGCCGGATAGGGCGGGTCTTTGAACGGGGCGCCCGGATTGCCGGCGGGATCATCCTCATGGGCATTGGATTAAAAATTCTCGCGGAACATTTAGGGAAGCGCTGATTAATAGACGGAACCGCTAAAAACCGGTTGTTTCTAGCGGTTCCCTTGCGGCTGCCCGCGGCGCGGACCTCTGGTCCGCAACCGGTTCCCTAGGAGCCTGTGGCACTTGTAGAATTTTGCGCTTTTTAAGCGCAAAATTCTACGATTTTCAGGCATCCTTACGGAGTTTGCTGGGTAAAAAACGCGCTTTTGCGCGTTTTTTGAGG
>JAITHL010000055.1 GCA_031279975.1 Treponema sp.
CCCCTGTTGGGGGTGTGGGGGGGGGGGGGGGGGGCCCCCCCCCCCCCGGGGGGGGGGGGTGGGGGGGGGGCCCCCCCCGCCTTTCAACCGCTTGCCCGCTGGTATCCACCGTTCCAGAATTTCATCCAGCTTGGATACATCAATGGGCTTGGCGAGAAAATCACTGAACCCCTGTTCCAGAAACATTTCCCGCATACCCGATACGGCGTTGGCGGTTAAGGCAATAATAGGAACCGCCGGGAAACCTTTTTCCCGTTCCCAGGAACGCATCAGCGACGCGGCCTCAATGCCGTCCATTTCCGGCATCATGTGGTCCATGAACACCACATCGTAGGCGTTCCGCTTGAACAGCTCCGCCGACTCCTGGCCGCTTGCGCAGGCGTCCACCGCCGCCCGGTAGGGGGCCAAAAGCCCTTCGGCCACCTTGAGGTTCGCCGGCAGATCGTCCACCACCAGCAGGCGGGCCCCGGGGGCGGTAAAGCGGGTTCCGGTAAAGGCCGCGCCGTTTGCGTAAACCCTGGGGCTGCTTTCGCCGTTGAGGGCGTCCGCCAGGGAAAGGGTCTGGACCGGCAGGGACACAAAGCGCGCGCCGGGAATCAGGGCCTCGGTCCCCCACTCTACCAGGAGGGCCAGGGCGGGCTTTTTTCCCCCGGGAAATGCCGCCGCCGGCCTGTCCACCAGGGGCCGTACCTGCTCATAAAGGCCGTAGCCGCAAAACACCCAGTCCCACGGCTCTTGCTCCAGGGCCTTGGCAAGGGCCGCGCCATCCCCGGCCAAGCGGTGGGGGACCCCCAGGTTTTCCAAGGACCAGGAAACCGACCGGGCGTATACCGAGCGCCGCTCATACACCAGGGCCTTTTTTTCAGGCCCCCGGTCCACCGCGGCAAAGGGCGTATCCCCGCCAATTTCCTGGGGGACCCGCACGGTAAAAACGCTGCCCTTGCCGTACTCACTCTGAAGGCTTATGGAGCCCCCCATGGCCTCGCAGAGCCGTTTAGCGATGGCCAGGCCCAGGCCCGTGCCCTCGATGCTCCGGTTTTTCCGCTGGTCCACCTGGACAAAGTCGCCGAAGAGTTTTTCCTGATCCCCGGCCTTTATCCCGGCCCCCGAATCGGCCACGGCGATACGCAGGTACACGGTGTTTTTCCGGGCCCCCCGGTCCGGCGGCTCCTCCATGGTGACGGCCGCGCTGATAAAGCCCCGCTCGGTGTACTTTACCGCGTTGCCCAGCAGGTTGAGGAGTATCTGCCGCAGCCGCGCCTCATCCCCGATAAGATCGTTGGGGAGCCGGGAATCAATATTGGTGAAGAACCGGACGGGCTTTTCCATAAGCCGCATACGGATGATGCTCACCACATCGTTGATCAGGGAGGCGAACAGATACCTTCCGGGGATGATCTCCAGCCGCCCCGCCTCGATTTTGGAAAAATCCAGGAGGTCGTTAATGATGGAAAGCAGGTTCCCCCCGGCCTGTTTAATGCTGTTGGCGAATTCCCGGGCCTCGCCGCTCAAGGATTCCCGCAGCAGCAGTTCCGACATGCCCACAATGGCGTTCATGGGGGTGCGTATCTCGTGGCTCATGTTGGCCAGGAAATTGCTCTTGGCCCGGCTTGCCGCTTCCGCCGCGTCCTTGAGTTCCACCAGCCGCCGGGTCTGCTCATTCACGGTAAGCTGAATAAGGGAGATAAACCAGTTGGAGATGCCAAAGATAAGCAGGACCAAGGCGATCATGGCGGCAAATATCCCGGCGATGGCGGGATCAAACAGGCCGGAGGCGGTAAACGGAGCGGCGGCGGCAATATACCAGTTAAGCAGGGGGATGGAACTCACCGCGTATTTCGCGCCGGCCTGGTCGAACACCGCTATCCCGTCGGGGCCGGTCTGTTTTGCCTGTTCCAGGAGGAGCGCCCCCGGGGTCCCCAGATGGTCTGGGAGGGTTTTCTTCTCAAAGGCCAAGGCCCCGTCCCGGTCCACGGTGATTTCCCCCTGGGCGTTAAAGATATAGATATCGATGCCGGGTTCCAGGTCCCGGTACAGGGCGTTGATAAAGCCCGTCAAGTCCAGGCCGGTCCCCACCATGCCGATGGGACGGCCCTGGTCAAACACCGGGGCGTTTACCCAAAGGTTGGTCCGCCCCATCACGGCATTGTAGTTGATATTAAAATTGTAACGCTCCGTCTCATAGAGGGTCATATTGTACCAGTAGGACGCGGGATCATCCGGGTCCACCGTATAGGATTCCTCTTCGTCAAACCAGAACACCTTGTCCGCGTCGCTGATCCAGAAAATCGAGTTGTTCTTGAAATTCCTCCGGTAGGCGGCGAATTCCTCAAAGGCCGGTTTCCGCAGTTCTGGATTGCCCGGGTCCAGGAGGTAGCGTTTTATCAGGGGAACGTCCGCCATCTTGAACACCAAGCCCAAATCGGTGTTCACCGCGTTGGCCATGCGGAGCCGCATGGTTTCAACGGCCAGGTTCATGGCCTGTTCCATATTGGCGCTTCGCTGCCGCCGCATAACAAACACAAACACCCCGGCCCCTCCAAGGAGTATGCACAAAAAGAAGATCACGGAAAACAGAAAAAAGTTCCGTTTAATGGAAGCCCTGGGCGCGGCGGGGTTTTCGGCCTTGGGCCTTCCCGCTAGAGCCGCCTCATGGCGGAAACGGATCAGGACGCAGACGCCGCTGACAAAAAGGGCGGTAAGCGCGGCAATCTGGGCGGCGGTAAGGGCCGAAACCATGCGCCGGGCCTTTACCATGGGCTTGTCCCAAATATCCACCCCGGCGACCGCCGCCACGTTCCCCTGCCGGTCAAACAGCGGGGCGTAGGCGCTCAAAAGCCCTTCCCAGCCGGGAATGTAATTGCCCAGGCCGGAACAGACCGCGCGCCCCGCCAAGGCCCCTTTAATCCCGGGGACCCGGGCGAGGTCGTAGGGCGGGGTGTCCAGGCCCACCCGGGTTTTTTCGTCAAAGTCATTGTCTACTATATATTGCAGCGCGGCGCCCGCGGGACGGATGTAATAAACATAGAGGACCTCAGCCCCTTCCCCAAAATCCCGCAGTTTGCGGCGCAGGGCCTGGTAGGAGGGCAGGGCCATGTCTTCCACGGTCCGGTACTGATCCAGTTCTTCCGTACTGACCAGGGCCGCGGCCGCCTCGCATACGGTGATCAGGCGGCGCTCGATATGGTGTTCCATGGCGCCCGTGGAATAATCAATCAGACTTTTCGCATAGAAAGACACCCCCAGCACCGCCGCGCATGAGACGGTAAAGAGGAGCAGGATACGGTTTTTACCGAAAAATTGCCCTTTAGCCCTGGCGCCCATCGCTCCACCCCCCGCGAAAAATCACCTTGAAGCAGCGCTGAATGCGGGCCTTAGTCCGTATTGTCGATTGCATTATGCGGCGCCTCCCTAGGAAACAAGTCTATTGCCCGCAGCTCATCTGTCATGGTTATTGTTTAAAAGCTCCTCCAGCAAATTTTTTACCCGCCCCGCGGCGGCGGCGAAATCGGCGGCCAGCACATCCCCGGAGACTTCCTCCAGCGCGCCCCTGATTCGGGGATCAACGGCGCTCTGTTCCAGCCGCTCAAGCATCCGGTCTATGGCGGCGGCGTCCCGGTCCCGCAGGGCTTCGGCGAGGCCGGCAAGGAGCGGCCCGGAATCCTCGCTCACGGGGCCTTCCGGCGGTCCGGCGTCCAGGACGGCGCGGATATGCTCCGCCAGGTCCGCCAGGTCCCGGGCAAAACCCGGCAAGGCGCGGCGGAGCAGGGCCGCCTCTGCGCCCTTAGCCGCGGCCTCCAGCCGGGCCGCTTCCGCGGACAGCGCCGCCGCGCCTATGCTCCCCAGGGCGCTCTTGAGGGCATGGGCCTGGGTGAGCAGTACGGGCAGGGCCGTTTCTTCAGACCCTCCGGCCAGCAGCGGAAGCCGCTCACGGGCGTCCCGGTAAAACGAAGCGAGGACTTTCCGGTAGAGCGCCGCCGTGCCGCCGGTCAGGGCCATCCCCCGCTCCGTATCCACCCCGGGAATAGGGGGGAAAAGCGCGCCCGTATGCCCGGCCCCCCCGCCGTCCCGGTCCGGCGGGACGGGGACGGCTTCCCCCCGCTTGAGGCGTTTTTCCACGGGAATCCATTGTTCCAGTATCCGGTCCAGTTTGGCGATTTCAATGGGCTTGGAAAGGTAATCGTCAAAGCCCTTTTCCAAAAACAGTTCCCGCATCCCGGAAACGGCGTTGGCGGTTAGGGCGATAAGGGGAAGCCGCGCCCCCCCGCCTTGGGCTGCCTCCCAAGCGCGGATACGGGAAGCCGCCTCAAGGCCGTCCATGCCGGGCATCATGTGATCCATGAACACCAGATCAAAGGAACCGGCCTTTACCAGCTCCACCGCCGCTTCGCCGGACCGGGCTGCGTGAACCTCCGCCTGATAGGGGGCAAGCAGCCCCCGGACCACCGTCAGGTTGGCGTCCAGATCGTCCACCACGAGTATCCGGGTATCCTTGGCAATAAAGCGGGTCCTAAAAGCGTCCCGGGTTTTTTGCCCTTCAACCAGGGTGAAGGGTGAAGGGTCAATAACGGTCTGGGGTATCGCCGCGGTAAAAACGCTGCCCTTGCCGTACTTGCTTTCCACGGTAACATCCCCGCCCATGAGCCGGCAAAGCCTGCGGGTAATGGCAAGGCCCAGGCCCGTCCCCTCAACGGCCTGGTTTTTCTGGGCGTCAACGCGGGTGAACTCGCCAAAGAGTTTGGGCAGGTCTTCCGGTTTTATACCAATCCCCGTATCGGCTACCTGGATAATCAGGTTTACCCGGCCGGCCTCCAGCCTTGCGGCGCGGACGCTCAGGGTAACGCTTCCTTCTTGGGTATACTTTACCGCGTTGCTTAACAGGTTCAGCAGTATCTGCCGCAGCCGGGCCTCATCGCCCATCAGTTTATCCGGCAGGGCGCGGTCAAAGCGGCTGACAAAACGCAGGGCCTTTTCCTCAAGCCGGGCCCGGATAATGGAAACGCAGTCCCCCAGGAGGGAGGAAAGGGCGTATTCCCGGTATATACAATCCAGCTTTCCCGATTCGATCTTGGACAAATCCAGGATGTCGTTGATGAGGGACAGGAGGTTTTCCCCGGCCTGCCTGATGCCGCCGATATACCCGCGGGTTTCCTCCGGGAGGTTCTGCCGCAGGGCAAGTTCCGACATGCCGATAATGGCGTTCATGGGGGTGCGTATCTCATGGCTCATGGCGGCCAGGAATGAGGATTTTAAGCGGTTTTCCTCGTCGGAGCGTATCTGGTCGGCGGAAATCCGCAGGAGCATTAAATCCAGGATGATCATCATGGAAAAGCCCGCCAGGGCGAGGATGAGGCCCTGGCGGTACAGGCCGCGGTGGTAGCCGGCTTCCGGAGAGATTACCGTGAGATACCAGCCGTTGTAGAGTTCCTGGAAGAAAACAATGATCCGGTCCCCCCAGACGCTCCTGATGGAACGGTCGGCCACCTTTTTACCCGAAAGTATCTCCCCTTGGATGCGCCGGTAGTCTTCGCCCAAATCCGAAAGCCGCTGGTTCAGGAGTTCTTTTTTCGGATGCGCTATTATCGCAAAGTCCTGGTTTAAAAGCGCGCCGTACCCGCCCTCAGAAAAGGCAAGGGATTCCACATAGCGGGAAAGTTTAGCAAGCAGCACATCCAGGGCGAGCACCCCCAGGAATTCGCCTTCGCTGGTGTAAATCTCCTGGGCGACGGTTATTACCGCCTGGCCGGTTTCAGCATCCACATAGGGATCGGTGGCGGTTATCCCGCCCTTCGCGGCCTGGGCCGCTTTGAACCAGGGGCGCTCCTGGGGGGCATAGCTTTCCGGCGGTTCCCAAAGTGCGCCGTCAAGGTAGTCCCCGCGGATAAACCCGTACATGCCGTTGAACCCTGAAACCCGGTCCTCGTTTTCCATGAGCCAGCCGGTGAGATTGACCAGATAGCGCAGTATATCCTCCTGCGCAAGCCCCTTGATGGCTATCATGTCCCGGACATTGAGCGCCGCGCTTACCAGGGTGGATTCCGGCTCCCGCAGATTGGTTCTGATGTTCGCCTCCGCGGTGCGCATGAGTTCCCCGGCGCTGTTGATAAACTGCTGTTTCAGAATAGAGGCGGTAAAGAAAAAGCTCATCACCGTGAGGAGGGCGAAGATGCACAAAACAACCCCAAGCTGCTTGATGTTCCGTTTCAGCGCGGCGGCGTAATCCGCCCGGGTTTTTTTCATAGTTTTTCACTCCTGCCAATACGCGGCGCCGCCGCCCCCGCAAGGCCCCCGCCGGAGGGTCTAGAGAACCGCTGATTACATGGACTTCGGACCTTCGGCCCGCAATCAGCGGTTCCCGGTGATTTTTCCCGTTTTCCTCTGGAAAACCGCGAAAAATCACCTTGAAGCAGCGCTGAACGCGGACTTTAGTCCGTATTCCCGATTGCATTGTTCAGCGCTTCCCTAGGCCCCCGGACCGCCCGTTAGTATGGTACGCCACATCCAAGCCAGGGTAAAGCCCCGCCCCAGCCTTGGCAAGAAGCCGATAACGCGCTAGGCTCTGAGGAACGCTATGCCGGATATATTCGTTACCCTGAATCAGTATCTTACCTTTTACCCCCTGGTGGCCTTTATCGCGCTTCTTTTGGCGGGCTTGAACGTCCCCATATCCGAAGACCTGATTATCATTACCGGAGCGCTCCTCTGCCATGAGGAGCCTTCGCTGCTCCCCTCCTGTTTGGCGGCCCTCTATGCCGGAACTATCATAAGCGATTTTATGTCCTACTGGCTCGGCGTCCAGGTAAAAAAAGGGGCGGTAAAAATCAGGTTCGCCGCCCGGGCCTTTTCCCCGAAAAACATCGATAAAATGCGGTATTACCTGAACAGGTACGGCATCTTTACCTTTATCGTATGCCGCTTTATTCCCTTTGGGGTGCGGAACACCCTGTTTATGACCTCAGGCATACTGGGGCTGCGGATACGGATGTTCGCCCTCTACGATATTACCGCCGCGGCGATCAGCGTAAACACCCTGTTTTTTCTGGTCTACCGTTTTGGGGAGGACATCAAAAAACCGGTTAAGATCGCCGGGATTATCCTGTTCGCCCTCCTCGTTTCAGGGCTTACCGCCCTCCTCTTCCGCTGTATCTCCCGCAAATACCGGGCCTGGCGGTCCAAGCCCAAAGGCCATGCATAGGGAACAACCGCGGGGGTTCCACCCCCGCAACGCCCCCGCCGGGGGGCCGAAAGGCCCCCCGGTCCCCCCTTAAAGTTGGCCGGCGCGGACTGCTGGTCATTTGCCGGAATTTCCCGTATACTTTTCCACTATGCGGCTTCCTTTTACCCGGTACGGACTGCCCCAGGTCCTTCTCTATCCCGCCCTGATCCTTGCGCTCATGGCGGCCCTTGCCTTGCTGGCCCCCCGGACGCTCTGGCTTATTCCGGCGGAAATCCTGCTCTGCCTGATCCTGCTTTGGGCGCTCTCATTTTTCCGGGACCCCAAACGGGTTATTCCCCTTGACGAGGCTCAACTGCTCTCCCCCGCCGACGGGACAATAACGGATATAAGCGAGGCCGAAGTAAACGGCCTGGACGGAAGGGCCCTGCGGATCGGCGTCTTTTTAAGCGTCTTTAATGTCCACATTAACCGGTCCCCCTGTTCGGCGCGAATCGAATCGGTAATCTACCAGAAAGGGCGCTATAAGAACGCCCTGTCCCCTGAATCAAGCCGGGTGAACGAGTCCAACGCGGTGCTGATGACCCGGCTGGAGGAACCGCGGGACCGTATCCTGGTCAGGCAGGTAAGCGGCGCTGTCGCCCGGCGCATTGTCTGCGCCGCAAAGCCGGGCCGGGAGTACCGGCAGGGGGAACCCTTCGGCATGATCAAATTCGGTTCCCGGACCGAACTGTACATCCCCCTCAGGGAAGGGGCCTATGAGGTGCGCGTATCCCTGGGCGATACGGTTTACGCGGGTATAAGCCCCCTCATTGCCTACCTAAAACAAGCGCCCCGCTAGGCGCCAGGCGGCTTCAGGTTCTCAACACGCCTAATGGGCCGCCGGTTAAATCCAATGTATCAAAAGGGGGGGCACGGATTAGAAGGGGATTTTTGTTACCGGAAATCCGTGGTAATCCGCGCAATCAGTGGACCTAGTTAATGAGGCCGAATAAATCAGCGCTGCCCCAGGGATCGCCGATGATAAAAATACCTATGAAAGAACCAAAGATGAAAAAACAAAAGCCAAACGCCCCGGGACGGGGGGCGGGCTGGAAAAAACGAAGGATCAAATATATCGCCATTCTTCCCTCCCTCATTACCCTTATGAACGGCATGTGCGGCTTCCTGGCGATTTCCTACGCCAGCCGCGGCCGCGGCGTGGCGTGGCAGTGGCATTTACCCTGGCTCCAGACCGGCGTTTCCTACTTTGCCATGTCGGGGTATATGATCTTCTTCGCCATGATTGCGGACGTGCTGGACGGACGGATAGCCCGGTTAAGCAAAACCACTTCCAGCTTCGGCGGCCAGCTGGACAGCCTCTGCGACGCCGTTAGTTTCGGGGTGGCCCCGGCTTTTCTCACGCTGAAACTGGTGGGAACGCATTTACAGGAACTCCGCCTGTCCCACCAGCTCGCCGCCATTACCGGACGCTCCCTGCTCTTTGGAACCATTATCTATGCCATGGGCGCGGTGATCCGCCTGGCCCGTTTTAACGTGGAAAATAAGGAAGACGAATCGGCCCACATGCGCTTCGAGGGCCTTCCTTCACCGCCAGCCGCGGGGCTGGTGGTGAGCCTGGTGATTTTCCAGCAGGACTTTTTACCCAAAATAGCGGAACGCCCCGGGGTCTTTTTCCGTACCATCGAATCCCTTACCATCTGGTCCCTCCCCTTTATAACCCCCCTGGCGGGAATTCTCATGGTAAGCCGTATTGGGTATCCCCATGTGGCAAACCACCTGCTGCGGGGCAAAAAGAGCTTTCCCGCCTTTCTGCTGATCCTCTTTACGGCGCTGCTCGTTATCTGGAATCTTCAGCTTGCCATGGTCATCGGATTTTGCGGCTTTGTCCTGTACGGCCTTATCCGCCAGATCATCCAAACGTTCCGCCGGAAAAAGCCCGCCGCGCCGGCCAAGGCGGTTATTGAGGCGGGGATAGAGTAAGAGATTAGCGGGGGGGAGGTCTCCCCCTACGGGCGCTGCGTGGCAGCGCCCTACCCCCTCTGCGGGGGTTCTACCCCCGCAACGCCCCCGCCGGGGGGCCGAAAGGCCCCCCGGTCCCCCCTTAAGTGGTACGCGGCTTCCCCCTGCCTAAAGCGTCAAGTTAATCAGCGTTGCCCTAGGGAACCCATTCAAAGGTTTTCATAGTTTCATCAAAGAGCGCGTCAAAGGACGGCGGCGAACCGGCAAGAACCGTAGCGGTGGCCACCAGCGCCCTGTTCTGGCCGCCGGGGCCGGGGAAAAAATACAGGAACTGCCTGAAGGCGCGGCCCTCCCGGTTTGATTCGATGATTACCCGTTCCCCCCTTACCGTTCCCGCCGTCAATGCGCCCCGTTCCACCAGGGTAAAGCCGCCGGCGCTTTTCCGCGCTTCCTCCAGAACGGCGTCCACATAGGCGCCCAGGGAATCCTGAAAGGGCTCGTCATAAAAGGTGATGTTGGGACGCGCCGTTTCGTCTTCCCCTTGGCTGATGATTACCTGGTACTGTAATCCCGGAAAATCAACCGCCTCCCATGATTCGGGGAGGCAAAGGGAAAATCCGCCGGTCCGCTCATAATAGCGCGTTCCAACGGACGCGGGGGGCGCGGCGCCTCCCCCCGCGGCGGACCCCGGCCCCGCCTTCGCGGTAGCGCAGGCGCATACCAGGCCGATCAGGGGCAGCGCCGCCGGCAGTAATCGTATTGTACGCATAGTATACTCCTCATAGCAGATCAGGGGCGCTGATTTTGGTTCAGCCCGCATCCTCGATTGGACCCAACCGGCGCCTCCCTAGGGAAACACTGATTAAATCCAATCGAGGATTTAATCAGTGTATCTTACCCGCATTTGCGTAATGAAATGAGCAAATGCAGAGGGTAACGCTGATTAGCGTCAAGTTAATCAGCG
>JAITHL010000089.1 GCA_031279975.1 Treponema sp.
AAGCCCTGGGCGCGGGCCAGATCGTGCAGGGCCTCAAAACTATAGGCCGGCGAGGAAGGCTCCAGGATGGCGGTGATCAGCTTTGACTGGTCCGCTTCGGGAACCAGGAGGGAGAGGCCCAGGTCTTTGACCCCCCGGATCAGGATGTCCCAGCAGGCGGAAAGCCGCTCGTAGCGGGCGGGAATGGTTTCGAGCTTGGTTTCGATGAGGGCCTGCCGCAGGGCGTAGAGGGTTTGGACCGGCGGGGTAAAGCGGGTCTGGCCGTGCTTGGCAAAGTAGGCGCTCTGGTCCTGGAGGTTCAGATAGTAGCTCCGGGGGGGATAGGAGCGAATACGCTCCAGGGCCGCTTTCCTGCAAAACACCAAGGCGGCCCCGGCCATGCCCTGGATGTTCTTGTTGGAAGTGGAGGCCATAAAATCAAAGCCGTCCCGCTCCATGTCAATGGGAATCGCGGCAAAGGCGCTCACCGCGTCCACGATGGTGGTAATCCCCCGGTCTTTGCAGAAACGGCAGAGTTCCGGCGCGGGGTTGAGGAGGCCCGTGGTGGTTTCGTGGTAGACCAGGGCGAAGTGGGTATAGCCTTCCGTAAGCCGCTGTTTCAGGGCCTCCACATCGGGCCTTGCGCGGCTGGAGCTTTTTACCACGTCGTGGGGGATGCCGTAAGACGAGGCGATCTTGGCGAAGCGTTCCCCGTAGGCCCCGTTGTCCAGGATGAGGAGCTTGGCCCCGGGGCCTACGCAGGAGGAGATCATGACCTCGTCCGCCGCGGTGCCGGAGCCGCCGAAGAGGACCGTCTCGATGTCTTGCGGGTCCCCGGCGAGGGCGGACAGCTCCCGGACTATCCAGCCCATCACCTCCCCGAACTCCCTTTCCCTGGGGCAGATGTCGGCGCTTACCTGGGCGTACTTCACGCTGTCCGTGGTGGTGGCCGGACCGGGATTCAAGAGCACTTCCCGCCGGACCTGCCGGAGGGATTCCTGTTCCGCGATCCGGGGATAGACCGCTTCCCGGGCCCGCTCAAGCTGGGCCTCGTCGTCAACCTCGGCCCAGGCATAGTAGTTCAGGCGGCGGATAAAAACGGCCCGCTCCGGGGGAAGAGCGCCCGCCAGGGCCATAGCGCTCATGCCCGAAAGGGCCGCCTCGTATTCCAGGGCCGGTTCCCGGTCCCGGCGCTCCCTGAAATACCCGCAGAGGGCGTCCAGGCCGGGCTTATCCAGCTTGGCGATCCCCACCAGCTCGGCGTACACCTGGGCCAGGTCTTCCCTCTGTTTGGAGTTCCCCCGGAGCCGGCCTTCCCCGTCAGCCTCCAGATAGACCTCGTCCCCGGAACCGCTCGGCCCGGAACCCAGGATCACGTTGGAGCGGGGATCGTTCAAAAGCGCGAAAAGCCCGATGCTGTCATAGATAAGGTCCGATTCCAGGATCAGCACCGGCCCCGCAGCCTTGTCCGCGCAGCGGGCCAGGGTTTCCATGCTCCCCGTGGCGGCGTATTGCTCATTGCGGACCAGGGTAACGGAGGAATAGCGCTTTGCCAGGGCCTCGTACCACGAGGCGGCGTGGCCCGCGCCGATGATAATCTCCTCCACCCCGGCGGCGATGAGCTTCCGGACCGACCATTCCACCATGGGCATACCGCCTATTTCCAGAAAACCCTTGGGCATGGCGGCGGTCCGGTCTTTCAGCCGCAGCCCCCGGCCCGCGGCCATGATGATTGCTTGACGTATCATACAAACTCCTCGTGTATGGGGGGGGAAGTCTCCCCCCTGGTTCCAGCCCCGCTTCACGGGTCTTCCACCACCCCCCTCTGCGGGGGTTCCACCCCCGCAACGCCCCCGCCGTGCTGTCCGGCTGCGCCGGACAGCGTGAAGTTTCGGGCTATGCCCGAAACTTCGGGGCCATGTGGAGTTTTGCCTCCGGCAAAACTCCGAGGCAATTCGGCAGAGCCGAATTGCCCACCCCCCGGACCCCCCTCAAACGCTTCCTAACAAGCGCCTAAGACGCTTGGTTTCATCAGGGGGCTTTATCCGGGGGCGGCCCAGGTTTTCAATGGTTCCCAGGGCGGCAGGGGCGTGGATAAAGCAGAGGCCGCTCTTCCGGCCCCAGTCTTCCACCAGGCGGCCCAGGGCATCGGGGCTATCGGCCTCAAAGACCTGGGGATACCCAAAGGCCCGTGCCAGAAGGGGGTAGTCAACGCCGCCTGAAACGGTGAACTGGCCGCCCGTGGATTCGTGGGCGCCGTTGTTAAAAAGGATGTGGCAGAGGGACCGGGGCCGGTAATAGGCGTTGACCCCCAGGGAACCGGCCCGCATGAGGAGGGAGCCGTCCCCGTCCAGGACTATGACTGGTTTGTCCGGCCTGGCCAGGGAAAGGCCCAGCCCCAGGGAGGAGACGCAGCCCAGGGACCCCGCCATATAGAATTTGTTAGGGCCGTCCCCCAGGGTGTAGAGTTCCCGCCCGGTAAAACCCGTGGTGGCCAGAAACAAAGCCTCCTTCGGGGCGGCCTCGACAACCCTTTGGAGCAGATCGAAGCGCCGGGGCCGGTCCGGGAACAGGGGCGGCGCCTTGCCCTCCTTGAGGCTCACCGGGGAAAAGGCGTTCTTTTTCACGATAAAGAAAAAGGGCCTTCCCTGGCTAAAAACCTCCTCGGCCTCCGCAAGCTGGGCCGAGGCCGCGCCGTCTTCAGGGGCAAGCACGGCGTGATCTATGCCCATGGTATCCAGCATTCCCGCCGTGATGGGTCCCATGAGTTCATGCTGGGGCTCGTCCTCCAGGCCCGGCTCTCCCCGGAGGGAGACAAAGCCCAGTACCGGAATATGGAACACGGCGTGGAGCGAGGTCAGGGGGGAAACCGCGTTTCCCAGCCCGGAATTCTGCATGAGCAGCGCGGGCTTCCTGCCCCCAAGCCAGGCCCCGGCGCAGATCGCCGCGGCGTCCCCTTCGTTGGCGGCCATGACATAGGCGCATTCGTTAATCGCGTAGTTTATCAGGTCCTTCAAAAACGAGCAGGGTACGCCGCTGTAAAAATCAAAGCCCCGTTCCTTGAGGGCCTCCCCAAACCGCCTGGTATCCAGCATAGTATCGATCGATCCTCCTTGGGCGTCCCTTTTCCGGGCAACCCGTTCAAAACATCTGTGAAGACCTTCGGAGCGTCCGTGAAGACTTTCGGAGCGTCCGTGAAGACTTTCGGAACATCCGTGAAGACTTTCGGAACATCCGTGAAGACCTTCAGAGCGTCCGTGAAGACCTTCAGAGCGTCTGTGAAGACCTTCGGAACGTCTGTGAAGACCTTCGGAACGTTTGTGAAGACCTTCGGAAGGTCTATTATAGGGGGGACCGGGGGGTTCGTAACCCCCCGGCGGGGCGTTGCGGGGCAGAGCCCCGCAGAGGGGGTAGCCCGCAACGAAGTGCGGGCGTAGGGGGAGACTTCCCCCTCCTTGCTCATTTAATCAACGCTTCCCTAGCGCGTTCCGGGTATCAGGTCCAGGATTTCCTTGATGGGCATACAGAACTCGCCGGCCTCAAGGGAGCGCCCGTGTTCCAGGATGCTCCGGGCCGCCTTGACCATGGCCGGATAGGAGGCCCGGAGCAGGTGGTTGGCGTGGATGACGATGTTCGCCCCCCACTGGCATAGCTCGTCTTCGGTGTACTGGTTGTAGGCGGTGGGAACCAGGACCAGGGGGACCTTCGCGTACTCCCGGCGGAACCGGGCGCAAAAGGCCCTGATATCCTCCCCGGATTGTTCCTTGCTGTGGATCATAATCCCGTCCGCCCCGGCCTTCACATAGGCCAGGGCCCGCTCCAGGGCGTCCTCCACGGTCTTTCCCGCGATAAGGCTTTCAAGCCGGGCGATGATCATGAATTCCCTGGTTACCTGGGCCTGTTTTCCGGCCCTTATCTTTTCGCAAAACCCGTCTATGGGGGCAAGGCGCTGCTCCGCCTCGGTCCCCAGGAGGGAATTCTTCTTCAAGCCGGTTTTGTCCTCGATGATCACCGCGGAAACCCCGTTCCGCTCCAGTGTCCGCAGGGTAAAACAAAAATGCTCAGGGAGACCGCCGGTGTCGCCGTCGAATATGATGGGCTTGGTGGTACACTCCAGGATATTCGTAAGCTCCTGGAGCCGGGTGGTCAGGTCCACGGCCTCAATGTCGGGCTTCCCCTTGCTCGTTGAATCCGTGAGGCTTGAAGACCAGATGCCGTCAAAAGAGCGGACGCCCTGGTCCGCGGGTATTTCCAGGGTTTCCACGATCAGGCCGGAAAGCCCCGAATGGGCCTCCATGATCCGCGTCAGGGGCTTTACGTCCAAAAGCCGCCGCAATGTCCGCAGCCGGATGTCCGGGGTGGTGCCGATAGAACGCACGGCTTCTTGCAGGGCCGAGGAATTGACCCCCTGGGTATAGGGAATTTCGATGACCTCCCCTCCCAGCTCCCCCATCAGGGCCATGACCTCCTCCCGCTCCCTTGCCAAAGGCCCGGTCTTCCAGTCGTCCCCGTGGATAATCGCGTCGGGGCGGTGCTTTTTCAGGTTGGGAATATAGCTCCACTCCTCCTGGGCCACCACCTGGTCAACCCCCTTGATGTTCTCCACCACCGCGAGGCGCTGCTCGTAGTTCAGGTAGGGAAGCCGCTTATGGGACGCGATGGCCGAATCCGTCAAAAGCCCCACCAGCACGCGGCCGTGCTTTCCCGCCTCCCGGATAATATTGATGATCCCGGGGTGGATAATGTCCCCCCGCAGCCCAAGGTAAATGGTCTTCATTAGAAAGTCCTTATGCGGGCCGCCGGAATTTCCGGCGCCAAGCCACTGTACCATGCCCGGCAAGCCGGGTCAATGCGCCGCAAGCATCCAGGGGGTCCGGGCGGACCGGGGCATCCTGTTTCAGGGCTTGCAATATTCCGGAAAATAGGTATAGATAGACAGGGGCGTTTTGCCCCTTGTCAGCGGGGCTGTCCAGAACAGCCTCAAGCATCCTGCCTTAAAGGAGTGGTATGTATGAAACGGTATACTGGCGTAGCGCTTATTACTTTGGCGCTGTTGACCGCCCTATCCGCTTGTAAGACGGCATCCGGGGTAAGCCGGGTGGATTCCAGCACCCAGACGGACTTGAGCGGGTATTGGAACGACACGGACGTCCGCATAGTCTGCGATTCCCTGATTAGCGCCTGTTTGGATTCGCCCCGGGTTGCCCAGGAGAGCGCGAAAAAGGGCCGGACTCCGGTGATCCTTATCGGACAGTTCAAAAACGACAGCGATGAGCATATTGATACGTCGATCATCTCCAAAACTATGGAAGTGGCCATCTTTAACAGCGGCAAGGCGGACTTTGTCGCCGGCGGGGATACCCGGACCGAGCTGCGGCAGGAACGGCAGGAACAGCAGGGCAATGCCAGCGAAGGCACCGCCGCGTCCCTGGGGAATGAAACCGGAGCGGACTTCCTGCTCACCGGGACGGTTAAGACTATTATCGACCGGGCAGGGAATACCTCAACCCGGACCTATTATGTATCCGCCGAGTTGTCTAACATTGAAACCAACGCCAGGCTTTGGATGGATCAGAATAGCGAGATTAAAAAACTTATTAAACAAGCGAAGAACAAACTGTAGCCATGGGAACGAGACAACACGGGCCTTTTTCGCGCCCCGGCGCGATCAGGGCCGGAGGGCGCCTGATCGGCCCCCTGGCCGCGGCGGCCCTATTCCTGGGAAGCTGCGCCTCCACCAACCACTATCGTAAGATAGACGAGGCGGCTGCCCAGGGGCGGTATGAAGAAAGCGTCGCCGCCCTGGAACAGAATAAGAACAAGCTCTACCGGGACAAGGACGTCATTCTCTTTTACCTTGACAAGGGGTTGCTTACCCATTACGCCGGGGAGTGGGACGATTCCATCGAACTCCTCCAGGACGGGGAACGGGCCATAGAGGAAGCCTACACCAAAAGCATTACCATGGAGATAGGCTCCTATATTCTCAACGATACCACCCGGGAATACCCTGGGGAGGATTATGAGGATATTTATATCAATACCTTTAACGCCTTGAATTACTACCACAAGGGCAGTTTGGAAGAGGCCATGGTGGAAGTCAGGCGTATGGGTAATAAGCTCCGTTTCCTGGCAAGCAAATACGGGGTGGTTGCCTCTAACTTGCAGAAAAAGGCCCTGGAGGATTCCGCTGAAATTCCCCCGAATGAGGAGATAGGTTCGGTCCAGTTCAACGATTCCGCCTTGGCCCGGTATTTGGGGCTCCTCTTTTACCGCGCCGCGGGACAGGAGGATGATGCCCGGATTGACCGGGACGGTTTAAAGATCGCCTTTGCCAACGCGCCGCGGGTATACGCCTATCCGGTTCCCCAATCCATCGACGAGGACTTGGAGATACCGCCGGGGAAGGCCCGGCTAAACGTCATCGCCTTCAGCGGCCTTTCCCCCATCAAGGAACAGCAGGACCTGCGGATACCCATCCCCGGCCCCCGGTATATCAAAATAGCCCTGCCGGTTATGACCTACCGGCCTTCCCAGGTGGGGAGGATCGAGGTGGCCCTGAACACGGGGGCGCGTTTTGATCTTGAACTCCTTGAGGATATTGAGGCGGTTGCGCGGGAGACCTTTAAGGAACGGGAAAAGCTGATCTATATGAAGTCTATTATCCGGGGAACGGTTAAGGGGGTTGCTTCAGCCGCCATGGGAATCGCGGGGGAGCAAGTTGATGGAACCGCCGGTTTGATCCTGTCCCTGGCGAGCATCGGCACCCAGGTAGCGGCGGAGGCCAGCGAACAGGCGGACCTCCGTATTTCCCGGTACTTCCCCGCCAAGGCCTATGTGGGGGGGATAACCCTAGAGCCGGGAATGTATACCATCACGGTGAACTACTACGGCCGTAACGGCGGCATACTGGCAAGCTATACGGATGAATCGGTACTCATACAGGAGAAGGCATTGAACCTATGGGAGGCCCTATGTATCAGATAATCAAGCGCTGGAAAAACGCCGCCGGCCCCCTGCCGGCGCTGATCAGCGCGTTCCTCGCGCTGGCCGGAATAACGGCCTGCGCCACGGCTCCGCGGGCGGCGGCCCCCTCGCGGGCCCCGGAGTGGGTGAACAACGCCGACGCGGTCTACCCGCCGGAGCAGTATATTGCCGCGCCGGGATACGGGCGAAGCCGGTCCGACGCGGAGAAGAACGCCCTGGGGTCCCTGGTAGCCATTTTCGGCCAATCCGTGCAGGGGGAAATCACCGCCACCTATAAGTATTCCGAGGCCGTATCCGCCGGCCTGATCAAGGAGCAGGAAAGCGCGGAGCTTTCCAATACGGTGAAGACCTCCTTTTCCCAGGACTCTGTTTACGGCGCGGAGATTAAGGAAACCTGGTTTGACGGCAAGGACACCCATTACGCGGTGGCGGTAATGGAAAAACTCCGGTGTGCCATGCTCTACACCGACCTTATCGAGAGCAACAACCGGACCATAGAGCAGCTGACCGGTATCCCTGAAAAGGACCGGTATTCCCTGGACGCCCTTTCCCGGTATGAGCTGGCCGCCTTAATTGCCGACGCCAATGACGCCTTTATCAATATCCTCGCCATTATGAACGGCGCTTCCGCCGCCCTGTACCGGGATGAGCTGCGCCGGGGGGATGCCTACCGGCTTGCCTTCCAGGACATCGCCCGGAATATCCCTATTGCGGTTACGGTGGATCAGGACCGGGGCGGGCGTGTCGGCCAGGCATTTGCCCAGGCCCTGTCCCAGGCGGGATTCCGGACCGGCGCTGAACGGCGGCCTTCCGGGGGAAACGCCCCGGCGGAGCGCTATGTGCTGGAGGCGGCCCTTTCCCTGGAGCCGGTAAAGCTGGCCAATAACCGGAATGAATTTGTCCGCTATATTGTCAACGCCAAGCTCTGGGACCGGCAGAGCGATCAGCTTGTCTTTCCCTACAGCGTCAACGGGCGGGAGGGCCATGCGACCCTTACTGAGGCTGAAAACCGCGCGCTCCGGGCTGTGGAGAAACAAATCCAGGAATCCTTTGTTCTAGCGCTCCGGGACGGTTTAACCCAGATAGCGCCCAAGGGCGGGACCAAGTAGCGCCGCCGGGGAACCGGCGGCTATGGGCCGCGAAATGCGCCAATGACCGGCCCTTGTTGAGAGGCGGGCCACTGTCAACAATTTAAGGGGGGGACCGGGGGGCCTTTCGGCCCTCCGGCGGGGGCGTTACGGGGGCAGAGCCCCCGTAGAGAGGGCAGGGCGCAACGAAGCGCCCCCTAATTGTTGACAGTGGTAGGCGGTCCGCCTTGGGATGCCCGTTATATGGATCAGCGCGGCCTTGGGAGCGGGATGTGGCGGAACAGTTTATCTATAAGAATCTGGGATTCATCAAAATCCTGCCCGCCTGGGCCCAGGAATTTGCCTATAAATACGGTTCGAAAACCGCGAACCTCTATATCCTCCATGGCAATATCCGGGATTACCTGCCCCACAAAAGAAAGGAAGACGAGTTTATCTTTACCCGTATTCAGGAGTACATTTCCGAGGTGCTCTTTGGGAACCAGGATATTATCGCCTTTTACGATCTTTCCAGCGGGGTAAACTTCTGTACCCATGAGATGGCCCAGGATTACCAGGCGGCCATGGCAAGCCGCTTCCCCGGCGAGGCGCATACGGATTTTTTTTCCGTTGAGCCGGAAAAGAGCTTCTATTACCTGGAGAAGTATTTTCTGGCCCACATCCCCCCGCCGGGAAGCAAGCAGAAATGCCGGATGGTCCTTATCGTTGATTACGCGGAGACCATAGTTCCCACCGGCGACCTGGCGCGGCTTTCCGAGGAAGACCGGTACCGCCTGGTAACGTTGAACCGCTGGTCCCACGATCCCCTTTTTACCGAGGGGGATATTTCCATCATCCTGCTCACCGAAAACCTGGCGGACCTTTCCCCCCGCTTGGTGGGTTCCCCCTCCACCGTCAAGGTGAACGTGCCCTTTCCCGACGAGCCGGTCCGGGCAAGTTTTCTCCGGTTTAAGGATGCCGAGGGAAAGCTGTTTCTGGAACGGGGGCTTACGGTTGAGCGGGTGGCGGCCGTTACCAGCGGCTTAAACCTGATGAACATGGACCGCCTGGTGGCTGAAAGCCATGAGGAGGACAAACGCCTTTCCCTAAACTACCTGCGGCAGAAAAAAAAGGAGATCATCGAAAACGAAGCGGTGGGGCTCTTGGAATTCATGGAAACCCTCTGTGATCTGTCCCTGGTTTCGGGGCATGATTTTGTCAAGAAGCGGTTCAAGAACGCGGCCAGGGCCATCAAACTTGGACGGCTGGATGTGCTTCCCATGGGCTACCTCATCGCCGGACCGGTGGGTACGGGCAAGAGTTTTATGGTCAGCGCCTTTGCCGGGGAAATCGGGATACCCATGGTGAAATTCCGCAATTTCCGTTCCAAGTGGCAGGGCGTTACCGAGTCAAACCTGGAACGGGTTCTGAACATCCTCAAATCCATGGCCCCGGTGGCGGTGATGATCGACGAGGCCGACGCCTTTCTGGGGGACCGGGACCAGGAGGGGGATTCGGGTACCAGCAACCGGGTATTTGCCCAGATATCCAGTTTTATGGGCAACACGGAATACCGGGGCAAAATTATCTGGTTCCTCATCACCTGCCGGCCCGACCTCATCCCCATCGACCTCAAACGCCAAGGCCGGGCCGAGGAGCATCTGGCCCTGTTCTACCCTGAGACCGATGAGGAACGGGAAGCCCTCTATGAAACGCTGGCGCGGAAACTGGACCTGTCTGTCCGCAAGTTTTCTATCTCCGACCTCTTTCGGAAGTACCGCTATGAGTTCTCCGGCGCGGACCTTGAGGCGGTGTTGATACGGGCGAAGCTCTTGGCGGCCATGGCGGACCGGACCTTTGTTACCCGGGACGATATGGACGCCGCCCTGGGCGATTTTGCGCCCCCCGCGTATCCCCATGAGATAGAACTGCAAAACCTGGTAGCGGTTCTGGAGTGCACCTCCAAAGAGATGATCCCCAAGCGCTTCCGGACCCTGGACCGGGGGAAACTTATCAAGGACATTCAGGAATTAAAGGCCCTGTTGGGAGAACGGTAGGGCGCGTATCCCCCGTGAAGGCCGCGGGCCGACGGCTGGAGGCCCCGGCCTGGGTCAATAGCCGGCTGCCACCCCTACGAGGTCTACCTTGCTTCTGGTCGAATAAAATGGCACCCTAGCGGTGTCCGCAAAATTTGCCACGTAGAAGTCCGTTTTTACGCCAAAAATTTCCGCTATCGTTATCTGGGCAATCGTGTTTAAATGGGTTCTTGTCATAATAAACGAGTCCTCTGAGAGAAGAAAATAATCATCCGCGTCAGGATCCTGCGGATGGGGGAGCGTTGTTATCTTGCCGCTTGACCAATCATACACCCGCAATTCCGTCCCTTTGATGGTGGACAGAGCGCCGTCCCTATTGTATATCCCGTTATATACCTCGTATAAAACTATCCCGCCGTAGAGGGAATACAGGGCTGTTACCCTTGCTTCGGGATCAACAGCCTCGCATGTCCCGGTTTCCCGGTTATATACAAACATGCCGGACCTCGATGCGTCATATCCGTAAATCAATAGCCAGTTTCCCGTTTCATCGGCTAAAAAATTGTATATGCTGATATCGATGAAGAACGTTTCTTCTTCGCCTGAATCTATGGTGTATTTTACTAGCTCGCTGCCGAGACCGGGAACCGGCGCGGGCCGTTCCAGGTATATCGCGCCTCCCGCGGCGCAGATACTGTCATATAAGGCCCGGGGCTGGTATAATTCGCGCATTGCCCCGCTCTGGATAGACAGCTCATACACCCGGGCCTCATGGAGCAGGTATACGCCGCCGTTGCCGGCGGACCACCGGATGCGGGAGCCGGGGGAAAGGGGAAAAGGCGCCGCTATGGTGTTCCGCGCGCGCTTGGCCGCCATATCCACAATTACCAGCTCGTTGTTTTGGTAATCAAGCAGCAACGCCGCCTGGCCGCCGTATGCCAATTGGGTTCTCAGGGCCTTTTGCCCGGCGCAACCCGCAAACAGGAAAGCAAGGACCATCATAAGGGCGGTTTTTTGCATAACGGCTCCTGGCGGCGCGGGTTCGATGCGGGGCGGCCCAATCGCGGGGGCAATCCGCCTGAAGGTCCTATTTTAAACCGGCATAGTATGCTTGTCAAATGGTTTCCTAGGGGTATATAGTAAGGACAGATCATGGATGCCGCGTTTATTATCAAATATACGCCCCTGTATATTGAGGCCCTCCTCTTGGTATTAAAGCTCTGTTTTTGGGGGTCCCTGCTTTCCCTGGCCGCCGGGCTGTTTTGCGCCCTGGCCCGGTATTTCCGCGTTCCGGTTCTGGGGCGCCTTGCCGGGGCGTACATCGAATTTTCCCGGAATACGCCCCTGATGATACAGCTTTTTTTTCTGTACTTCGGGCTTCCCCAGGTTGGGCTGAAGCTGGATTCCTGGACCTGCGCCCTTATCGGCTTGACTTTTCTCGGCGGCTCCTATATGGCCGAATCCTTTCGCGGCGGCCTGGAAGCGGTCGGCAGGGGGCAAATTGAAGGCGGCCTTTCCATAGGGCTTTCCCGGTCCCAACTGGCCCGCTATGTGATACTGCCCCAGGCCCTAGCGGTGGGAGCGCCAAGCCTGGGGGCAAACGTCATCTTTCTATTGAAGGAAACCAGCGTGGTTAGCATTGTGGCCCTCCCGGACCTTATGTTTGTGGCCAAGGACCTTATCGGTATGTACTACCGGACCAATGAGGCCCTGCTCATGCTGGTAGGGGCCTATCTTATCGCCCTGCTGCCGGTTTCGATACTGTTGCGCGTCTTGGAACGGAGGCTCCGCTTTGCGGGATTTGGGCGTTAAGGTGCTGCTTGAGGGCAGTAATCCGCAACGCCTCCTCTGGGGCCTGTGGGTAACGGCCCGGATCGCCCTGCTCGCGGCATCCTGTTCGGCGGTATCCGGCATCCTGTTCGGCGTTCTGATGACCGGGAAAAACCGGACGGTCCGCTTCCTCTGCCAGGTCTATCTTGAGGCTATGCGCATCATTCCGGTTTTGGTGTGGCTCTTTCTGTTTTACTTCGGCCTGGCAAAGAATTTTCAGATCAACCTGAGCGGTGAAATGACCGCCGTCCTCGTTTTTACCCTCTGGGGGACCGCGGAAATGGGGGACCTGGTGCGGGCCGCGGTTACGAGCATCGCAAAGCACCAGTACGAAAGCGCCCAGGCCCTGGGGCTTTCGCCGGCCCAGCTCTATTACCATGTGATTATTCCCCAGGCGGCGCGGCGGCTCATGCCCGGGGCCATCAACCTGACAACCAGGATGATAAAGACCACCTCCCTGGCGGTGCTTATCGGCGTGGTCGAGGTGCTCAAGGTCGGCCAGCAGATCATCGAGGCGAATTTCCTGAAAAACCAGAGCGCGTCCTTTTGGGTATACGCCCTGATATTTTTCCTCTATTTTCTGCTCTGTATGCCCATATCCCATTGGTCGAAAAGGTTGGAACAAAGATGGCAAAGCTGATCGGTCCTGAAACGGTGCTTGCGATTGAGGGGCTCCATAAGGCATTTGACGGCCTTCCGGCGCTCCGGAACATCTCCCTCGCCTTGGGCAGGCGGGAAGTGCTGGTGGTGCTCGGACCTTCGGGCTGCGGGAAAAGCACGCTCCTGCGGTGCATAAACGGCCTTGAACGCATCCAGAGCGGGAAGATTACGCTGAACGGAACCCTGTTAAGCGGTGAAGGAACGGACTGGCGGAAGGTCCGGCAGCGGGTGGGCATGGTTTTTCAGAGCTATGAGCTGTTTCCCCACATGACGGCCCTGGAGAACATACTCCTGGGGCCGCTGAAAGTCCAGAAGCGCCGCAGAGCGGAAGCCCTTGCGGACGCCGCGGCCTTGCTGGACCGGGTGGGCCTGCTGGAAAAGAAGAACGCCTTTCCCCGCCAGCTTTCGGGGGGGCAGAAACAGCGGGTGGCCATAGTCCGGGCCCTGATAATGAACCCGGAGATCATGCTCTTTGACGAGATAACCGCCGCCCTGGACCCGGAAATGGTACGGGAGGTGCTTGACGTGATGCTCGGCCTGGCAAAGAGCGGTATGACCATGGTGATTGTTACCCATGAGATGCAGTTTGCCCGGGCTGTGGCGGACCGGATCATCTTTATGGACTCAGGGGAGATCGTGGAAGACAACACCCCGGAGGCGTTTTTTACCAGCCCCCAGACTGAGCGGGCCAGGAAGTTTCTCAATATCTTTGCCTTTGAAGCGTAACAACCAGGCAGGGGACGCCCCGCTGTCAACAACTTAAGCCTATTATGGTGGGGGGACCGGGGGGACCGAGACCCCCCGGCGGGGGCGTTGCGGGGGTGGAACCCCCGCATGGGGGGTAGCGGAGAACCCGGAGGGTTCAGAGTGAGGGGGGCTTGCCCCCCCCCGCTAATCTCTTAAGTTGCTGACAGTGGGAAGTCTCCCTCTATCGGTAAAATGCCAGGGCGTTCAGTCTTGCTGGACAGACGGCTTCCCCTTCCCCTTCGTTTATAGTAACATGCGCAGAGAACTAGGATATATTTCTGGTTTTTTATGTTTGTTCCTTATGAGGAGGACGCTATGAAAAAGTTTATGCTGATGGTTTTGGCATGTGCCGCGACGGTTTCCGCCGCGTTTGCCATTGGGAAAAGCGAAGCCGGGTCCTTGGCGCAGATACGCAAGGCCGGGGTGGTCCGGATTGGGGTTTTCTCTGATAAGAAACCCTTTGGGTATGTGGACGAGAAGGGTGAGTACCAGGGCTACGATGTGTACTTTGCCCGGCGCATCGCAAGGGACCTGTTGGGGGATGAGAAAAAGGTTCAATTTGTCCCGCTTGAGGCCGCGGCCCGGGTGGCTTCCCTGGAGTCGAACAAGGTTGACATAGTGCTGGCCAATTTTACCAAAACCGAAGAGCGGGCGAAACTGGTTGATTTTGCCCTGCCCTACATGAAGGTTAAACTCGGCCTGGTTTCCCCGGATGCGGCGCCCATTACCAGTATAGACCAGCTGACCGGCAACCCCCTGCCGCTGATTGTCAACAAGGGAACCACCGCGGAGATATATTTCCGGGAGAAGCATCCGGAAATTACGCTGCTTGCCTTTGATCAGAACACCGAGGCCTTTAACGCCCTAAAAGACGGGCGGGGCGCGGCCCTGGCCCATGACAATACCGAGGTGTTTGCCTGGGCTATCATGAATCCCGGCTTCACCGTTCCCAATGAGGTTGGGTCTATCGGCAGCGCGGATACCATTAACCCGGCGGTACGGAAGGGGAATAAGGAACTGCTGGACTGGCTTAACGATGAGATTGGGAACAAACTGGGGAACTCCTTTTTCCATGAAAACTACCAGGCGACCCTTGCGCCGATCTACGGCAGCGCGGTTGATCCCGATGCGGTGGTGGTTGAACGGGGGCTGGTAAACTAAGAACACTGAGAACAGAGAAGAAGCGGGCGGGGATGCCCGCTGTTCTCTGTTACTGGTTATCGGTCCGGCTGGCTGTACACCGAACCTTTCCAGGACGGCTTGAGGCCGAAAAAGCCCAGCAGGGTGAGGAAGGTAAAAAAGGCGGGGGTAAACAGAACCTGGACCCCATAGGAGATCCCGCGGGGGGGCAGCGCCGCGGAAAAGAGCCCCAGGACGGCCAGGGTATTCATGGTCATGGAGATGAGTACCGCCGCCGTAAGGGGCCAGAGCCGGGGAAAAAAGGGCAGCAACGGTATGGCGAGTATGCCCAGGGAAATGGCGATCATCAGGAAGGAGAAATTCAGCCGGGTGAGAAGATCGGGGCTAAAGAGGCCGCCGTTATTCCAGCGCAGGGTCTGGTGTATCAGGGCCTTCCAAGCCGGTTCCCCGGCGGTGAAGACCCAGGCGTCCGAAGCGCAGACGGCGCGGACCTGGTAATGCGTTGCCCGCCTGACCTGGGAGATAAGGGCCGCGTCTTCCGTGGGCGACGGGGGGACCATCTGGTAGCCCCCGATGGCATCCAGCGCTTCCCGCCGGATAATAAGATTATTGCCGAATCCGCCCCCGGCGGCGCCGAGCCCCGTGGAGGCGGCTAGATACATATACCGTACCGCGTGATCAAAACACTGGTAGCGGTGGAAAAAGCCGGCCTTGCCCGGCCTTTTGAACACCGGCCCAAGGCTTACCCCTATCCGGGGATCGGCCATCCGCGCGCTCATGGCCCGTATCCACCCGGGGTTGCCCTCGCAGTCCGCATCGGTGAGGAGGAGCAGGCCGCCGGAAGCGGCTTCAATACCCCGGCGGAGGGCGTACTGTTTGCGGTTAGGGCCGGGGTTTTCTTCCAGGGTTATTAGCACCGTAGCGGGATGGAGCGCCGCAAAGCAGCGAAGCATACGGGCGCTGCCGTCGGTGGAACGGTCGTCGATAAATACCAGTTCCCGCTGGGGATAATCCTGGAGCGCCAGGGTTTCCAAGAGCCTTGGCAGGCGGGAAGCCTCGTTATGGATAGGGACGACCACGGACACGGTTGCCGGCGGCCCGGACCGCTTTACGCGGCGCCGGTCCCAACGCCATTCCCGGAACAGCCCGGCCAGCAAGCAGCAATGCAGGCCGGTAAATATTGTAAAAAACGCGAACCGGAAGATATTGAGGGCCATAACACCGGCGCTAGCAGGAAGTAACATCTAAATATTTACTCAATAATCTCAGGATACAACCGTTTGAGTTTGACGCGGGCATCGGCGGCGGTAAACTGCCAATCTACTCCTTTTTGTTTTTCGTTGCGCTGCGTATGCCACGCCGATAGTTCCGCGTTAAGCGCCTGGATACTGCCAATACGCCGCGACCCCA
>JAITHL010000095.1 GCA_031279975.1 Treponema sp.
CTGATTAAATCCAATCGAGGATTTAATCAGTGTTTCTTACCCGCATTTGCGTAATGAAATGAGCAAATGCAGAGGGTAACGCTGATTAGCGTCAAGTTAATCAGCGTTACCCTAGGGAAACCCTGATTGCGGACCGGAGGTCCGGCGTCAAGCCAATCATCGCCGCCCTGGAGCAAAACAACGGCAGGAGCGAAAACCGCCGGAGGAGGCATACATGACCATAACCATCCCCAACGCCGCGTTGCTGGAAATTGATGTTCAAAACGACTTTTGCCCCGCCTATACCGCCCCTTCAGGAGAACGGATGCCCGCGGGAGCCCTGGCGGTTGCCGGGGGGGACGCGGTTATTCCCCCGCTGAACGCCCTGGCCCGGCGCTTTGCCCAGGAAGGCGGAAAGGTCATCGCCACCGCGGACTGGCATCCGCCGGATCATGTATCCTTCGCGGCTTCCCATCCGGGGAAAAAGCCCGGGGACAGCGTGTTCCTGCCCCCGGGCGGCGGGCGCGGCAAACCGCAAGACGGCCCCATGGAACAGCTCCTTTGGGCATCCCACTGCGTACAAGGCCAGGCCGGGGCGTGTTTCCACGCCTTGCTGGATACGGACCCGGCGCATCTGATCATCCGCAAGGGATACCGGAAGGCCCTGGACTCCTATTCGGCTTTTTTTGAAAACGACCAGGCCACCCCTACCGGGCTTAACGGCTATCTGCGGGGGCTGCCGATAGATACGGTAATCCTCGGCGGCCTTGCGGAGGATTACTGCGTTCTTTACAGCGCCCTAGACGCCCGGCGGCTCGGCTACCGGACCATAGTGGTCCTTGACGCGGTCCGGGGGGTTGGAATCCCCGAAGGATCGGTGGAGCGGGCCCGCAAAACCATGGAGAACGCGGGAATCCTGCTTATCCAGTCGAAGGACATCCTATGAACCCCATGGCCGCCCGCCCCTCCGCCCTGTTTACGGACTTTTATTCCCTTACCATGAGCCACGGCTATTGGAAAAAGGGCATGAACAACCGGGCGGTCTTTGAAATGTTTTTCCGGCGCCAACCCTTTGCCGGGGGATTCTCCATCTTCGCCGGCCTGGACACCCTGCTGGACAGCATTGGGAGCTTCAGATTTTCCCCGGATGATATAGCCTATCTCCGCGGCCTGGCCCTCTTTGAGGAAGGCTTTTTGGAATACCTGCGGGATTTCCGGTTCTCCGGTTCACTCTGGGCCATGGACGAGGGGCAGGTCGTTTTCCCCCAGGAACCCCTGCTCCGCATTGACGGGGGCCTGATTGAAGGGCAGCTGCTTGAGGGGCTCATCCTCAATATTATTAACTTCCAAAGCCTTATCGCCACCAAAACCGCGCGGGTATGGCTGGCTTCGGGAAGGGGATCGGTTATGGAATTCGGCCTCCGCCGGGCCCAGGGGCCGGACGGCGCCATGTCCGCCTCCCGGGCCGCCTTTATCGGCGGCGCCTGCGGGACCTCCAATGTGCTGGCCGGCAAAACCTTCGGCATTCCGGTCCTGGGAACCATGGCCCATTCCTGGGTGATGTCCTTTCCCTGCGAGGAAGCGGCCTTCCAGACCTATGCGGATATTTTTCCCATGCATCCGGTATTCCTCATCGATACCTACGATACCCTGCGGAGCGGGGCTCCGAATGCCATTAAAGTGGGAAAACGGCTTGCCGAAACCGGAAAAACCTTCGGCGTCCGGCTGGACTCGGGGGATATTCACTATTTGGCTGTGGAGGTGCGCAAGATGCTGGACGCCGCGGGCCTGCGGGAGGCGACCATTTCGGTGTCCAACGATCTGGACGAGTCAATCATCCAGACCTTAACCGACGCGGAAGCCCCTATCAACGCCTGGGGGGTCGGAACCCGCATGGTAACCGGGGCCTCGGAAGCGGCCTTTACCGGGGTATATAAACTCATCGCCAAGGACGAAGCGGGCAAACTCCTGCCCGCCATAAAATGTTCCGACAACCCGGAGAAGACCACGACCCCGGGGATCAAACAGGTATGGCGCATTCTGGACGCCCAGGGCATGGCGGTGGCGGACGTTATGGACCGGGATGAGGGAGGCGGAGTTGAGCGTATCCGGCTGGGCGCCCGGTATACCTTTTGGCACCCCTCGGCGGATTACCGCCATTTTACCCATATCCCCGAAGGTTCGGCGGAACCCCTCTTGAAACTCCGCCTGGATCAGGGCGGGCCCGTTGCCGCCCGCCCCTCCCTGGAGGATATCCGGCGGCTGGTCAAAAAAAATCTGGACGCCTTTGATCCAAGCTATAAGCGCATACTCTATCCCCATATCTACAAAGTATCGATAACGGAACAATTGAGGGATATCAAGCTCGCGCTTATCAAAAACTTTCTGGGGGACCTGTAGGAATTGGGCGGCTCCGGCCACGCGGCGCTTCAGCACGAACTTAACCGTATACTCCAAGAGTATCCCCAGGACGCTCCCCATTGGAGCCTGCTGGACGCCTTTGACGGGGCAACCAACGGCATAGAAAACCCTGAGAGCTTCGCGCTCATGGAAGAGATACGGGAAGCCCCGCTGCAAGCCTGGAAACACCTGATCTATGCCATTCAAGCCCTGTACCAAAAGGACGTACCCGGCTGCAAACGGGCACTGGAAGCCCTTGACGCCAGCTCCCCGCCGGGCGCCCTGAAACCCCTGTTCAGCCTTTGGATCAGGCAATCAGAGGGAAGGCCGCCGGCAAAGGCGCATCCCAAACGCGACGGGCCGGCCCTGGACCTGTACCGCCGGCTGCTGATCCAGCCCCACCCCCTGTGCCTTTTGGCGCAGCAGGCGGAGGAAGCCCTGCGCCAGGGAATGGACAGCTACTTTACCGCCCAGACCTGCCGGATACTGAAGCGCCTCCAGGTACTGCCCCAGGCTAAGGGGCCGCTGCTTGCCCTGCGTTACGCCCGTTATTGCTTGAACCTGCTCCGCCAATATGGTTTTGAGCGCTCCGGATTCCCGTCGGCCATGATCAAAACTATCGGCGAGGCGGACGGGTACTGCGCCATCGGCTTTACCTCTATGGAAAGCGACGCCGCCGCCGCGTCCCAAGCCCTCCAGCGGGCCTTGGCCGCCGGTGACGGCCGGTTTTTGGACGGCCAGACGGCCGCCCTTATCGCCCAAGCGATACCCCTCCTGGGGGAACGAAAAAAACAGCGCCCCCCCAGGCGGGTACGGCGCCCCGGCCAGCTCGATCTTTTTGAAGGCCCCGCTTCCGCGTCTTGGTGAAGGGAACTATGGATACCGATGCCCTCATCGCCGCCTTAAAAAAAGCCCTTCCCTCCGGCGACGCCGCAGCCCTGGAACGCTTGGAAGCCGCCCTGAGACTCCCCGGTTCCTTTGAAGCATTGGCCCAGGAATGCCCCCCGGAGCTACGCTACCTGGGTCCCGGTGCGTGGCTGGAGGCCATCAAAAAAGCGGATAACCGGTGAGGCTCTTCCACCAGAGAGCCCCGCCTCCGCCTTAACAATTCGCGGTTTCGAGGGCCGCGGTCTGAAAAAAACGCAAGGGCCTGTGATAAAACAACCGGTTTTGGAACAGCCTCAGCCAACCGGCGGCTCCTACCGATAAAGTAACCAAGCCCCATCCTCAACGGGTGGCGGCGCGGCTTGGTATACGAGAAAAGCGCTGATTAAATCCAAAGCATTTAACCGGTGTTGCTTACCCGTATTTGCGCAAGGGAGGAATGGACGCGCCCGCGCGGACATTTACCCGGAGCAAGGGGGCGCGTCTGTTTTACGGACACGCGTCTTCCCCGTTTAGCCGGTCTTTTGTTAAACGCCGCGCTAAGGAAGCGCTGATTGCGGACTTTAGTCCGCATCCTCGACGGGATTCGGGCCGGAGGTCCACAATCAGCGCTTCCCGAAGGGCAAGGAGCAAGGGGAGGGGATGATTAAACAGGTGGTAAAACGTTCCGGGGAGATAGAGGGCTATGACCGGACCAAAATTGAGAACGCGGTGGGCAAGGCCCTGGGAGCGGCCCTTCCGGGCGCCGCGGCCGGAACGCTCCGGGAAAAGGCGGAGCGCATCACCCAGCGGGTTGAGGAACTGATAACCGGCCTCATGGACGGGCGGCATCCGAATTCCATACCCGCCATTGAGGAGATTCAGGACCTGGTGGAAACGGCCCTGATTGAGGAGCGGGAAACCGCCACAGCCAAGGCCTATATCCTGTACCGGGCAAAGCATGAGGCCATAAGGGACGCGAAAAAGCTGATGCTGGACATAGACAGCACCATGGACGGGTATCTTCAGCAATCCGACTGGCGGGTTAATGAAAACGCCAATGTCAACTACTCCTTGGGGGGGCTGATCCTCCATAATTCGGGGAGCATCACCGCCAATTACTGGCTTAAAAACATCTATACCCCGGAAATTGCCGAGGCCCACCGGAACGCGGACGTTCATATCCACGATCTTTCCATGTTTTCCGGGTACTGCGCGGGCTGGTCCCTCCGGCAGCTCATCGCCGAGGGGCTGGGGGGGGTGCCGGATAAGATCACCAGCAAGCCCGCGAAGCACCTTTCCACCCTTATGCAGCAGGCGGTGAATTTTCTCGGATGCCTGCAGAATGAATGGGCCGGAGCCCAGGCATTCAGTTCCTTCGATACCTGCATCGCCCCCTTTGTGCGCGCCGACGGGCTGTCAGACCGGGACCTGAAGCAATGCCTCCAGAGCTTTATCTTTGGGGTCAATACCCCAAGCCGCTGGGGCTGCCAAGCGCCCTTTACCAACATCACCCTGGACTGGGCGGTTCCCGCGGACCTGAAGGATAAACCGGCGGTGATCGGCGGACGGGAAGCCGGGTTTTGCTATGGGGATTGCAAGGATGAAATGGACCGGGTGAACCGGCTCTTTATTGAGCTGATGCTGGAAGGGGACGCCAATGGCCGGGGCTTCCAGTACCCCATTCCCACCTATAACATTACCGAAGATTTTGATTGGGAAGGGGACGCGGCGCGGCTGCTTTTTGAAATGACCAGCCGCTATGGAACCCCCTACTTTCAAAATTTCATCAACTCCAGCCTGAATCCCGCGGATGTCCGTTCCATGTGCTGCCGGCTCCAACTGGATAAGCGGGAACTGCGCAAGCGGGGGGGCGGGCTCTTCGGCTCCGACGAACTTACCGGGTCTATCGGGGTGGTAACGATCAACCTTCCCCGTATTGGGTATCTCGCCCGGGATGAGGAGGACTTTTTCCACCGCCTGCACCGGCTGATGGCCTTGGCGAAGGACAGCCTCCTGATAAAACGGAAGGCCGTAAAGCGGCTTTTGGACGCGGGGCTTTTCCCCTATACCCGGCGCTACCTCGCCACCCTGGACAACCACTTTAACACCATCGGCCTGGTGGGGATGCACGAATGCCTCCTCAATTTTCTGGGCGCGGGCATTGGGACCGGGGAGGGGCGGCGTTTCGCCCTCAAGACCTTGCATAGTATGCGGGACAAGCTGGCGGATTTCCAGGAGGAGACCGGGGAACTCTTTAACCTGGAGGCCACCCCGGCGGAGTCCACTTCCTACCGGCTTGCCAAACACGACAAGCTCCGGTATCCCCGGATCATCACCGCGGGAACCGAAGAACCCTACTATACCAACTCCACCCAATTGCCAGTGATGGAAACCGAGGATGTCTTCGACGCCCTGGACCTCCAGGAGGAACTCCAGGCCGCCTATACCGGCGGCACGGTGTTCCATATATTTCTGGGGGAGGCGGTGGAAGATTGGCGGGCCTGCCGGGACCTGGTTAAGGCCGTGGCCCGCAATTACCGTATCCCCTACTATACCATTTCCCCCACCTTCTCGGTCTGCCCTGTTCACGGCTACCTGCGGGGCGAGCATTTTCACTGCCCCCAATGCAAGGAAGTCCTGGAAGGGGAGCTCCGGCGGCGCATCCGGGATTTGGAACAGGAGCGGAACGCGGCCCTCGCGCCAAAAGCCGGATAGCGGGCGTTGATTAACAAACCGTCATTGGCGGGGGGACCGGGGGGCCTTTCGCCCCCCCGTCGGGGGCGTTGCGGGGGCGGAGCCCCCGCATGGGGAGCAGCGAAGAACCCGGAGGGTTTGGAGCAAGGGGGGCTTGCCCCCCGCAGAGAAAATAAAAGGAAGCGTCATGCGTAGTTTAATGGAAATTGAAAAGGAACTGGGGGAAGCCCGGGAAGCCCTGGCCCATGCCGAGGGAAGGCCGGCGGAAGTGTACAGCCGCATCGTCGGCTACTACCGCTCGGTCCGGAATTGGAACAAGGGAAAGTTAGAAGAATATGAGGAACGGAAGGTATTTTGCCTTTCCCCGGAGGCCGCTCCGCCGGCGCTTTGGCCGCAAGACGCGGAGGCCGCGGATGCGGCGGTTCCGGCAAACCGGCTTGCGGACCGGGAAAAGCGGCTCCTCCTCTTTATCCGGCCCGCCTGCCCGGCCTGCCCCGGGGCGAAGTCCGCCGCCACCCGTTTGGGAATTCCCGTAGACCTGGTGGATGCTGATACGGAAGACGGCATGGCCGAGGCCCGGCGGCGGCAGGTTTTTTCCACCCCCACGGCTATACTGCTCACCCAGGACGGGCAGGAAGTGGGCCGCGCCCTGGACGCCCTTACCATCAGTAAACTGGTGGGATAGGCGTTCCGCCCGGACCGCATGGTTTGCCTGCGGAAAACCAGCCTGGTCGATTATCCCGGCAAGGTAGGGGCGGTTCTGTTCTTTGCGGGATGCGGCCTGCGCTGCCCCTGGTGTCAAAACCGGGACTTGGTCCCCGGCGCGCCCCGGGAAACAGGAGAGGGCGGCCCGTCCGGCGGGCTGGGCCGGGGGGATAAGCGGAGCGCCTTCATGTCCGTGGAAAAGGCCCTGGCCCACCTTGAAAAACGCCGCGCCGTCCTGGGGGGCGTTGTACTAAGCGGCGGGGAGCCGCTCATGCAAGCCGATGCCGCCGGGATCGCCGCCGCGGTTAAGCGCCTGGGGCTCCCGGTCAAACTGGATACCAACGGTATGCATCCCGGCGTCCTTGAGGCGCTCTGTTCCCATGAAGCGAGCAGGCCCCAGTACATCGCGCTGGACCTCAAACTTTCCCCCGGGCGCTACGGGCGGCTCCTTCCCGGCGGCGTGGAAGACGCGCCGGACAGCCGTCCCGGCGAAGCCCTCATGCAAAGCGCCGCCCTGATCCACGCCCTGGGGATTGCGCATGAATACCGGACCCTCGTTCTCCCCCAGGGCTATATCGGCCCTGGGGATATTCGCGCCCTTGCCCCCCTGGTTGACGGCGCCCCCTGGTATTTCCGGCCCTTTATACCGGGAAACTGCCTGGACCCGGCGTGGAACAGCCTGCCCCGGCCCGCCGCCACCGAAGGGGAAGCCCTGATCCGGGAAGCCCGCAGGCTGGGGAAAAATCCGTCCGCTCTTTTTTGAGGGGAAGCCGGGAAGCCCCAGGGCCGCGCCCTCCCCCGCGCCTACTTCTCCAGGAGGTACAGGTATTCTTTTACATGCAGGTCCCGGTTGTTGCTATTCCTGCCGCCCCTAAAGGTATTATACTTGGTCTCAAGCACCTGTAATCTTCCGGCGCCCTTGAGCATGGTTTCCATCGAGTCCCGGCTTATAAAGCCCGCCGAATTAAACGAAATTAACACGTATTTCGCCTTTATATTGCATACAAGATCGGATAGGGCCGTATAGGCGCCGTTGTCCCTGTTATACTCCGACCGGTTCCAGCCTTCGGGAATACCGGCAATCCTGCTGATACGGCCAGGATACTGGTAATCCAAAATCAGGTTCAGCATAAAATAATTTGAGCCGTAGGGATGCTGGTTATACGGCGGGTCTACATAGGCGATATCAACCTCCGGCATGTTTCTAATGACCGTATTCGCGCAGCCGTTGCATACGATTATATCCGCGTTGAAGCGGCTGAAAACCGGAAAAGGCAGTTGAATAGGGCCGGTTATTCTGCATAGGGCGTCTTTGTTAAGGCCGCCGTACTGCCCTATGCCCGTTTCTTTATTCTTATAAAACCCCTTGAACACCCCCGCGGTATTCGCGTGAATCGACGCTTCAGACAACAGCGGGGCTAGAAAATATTTCCGGTCCTGGGGAGGAAGCGCGCCGATAAGCCGCCGCATGGTGTCTATATACATCGCGTTTCTTACCGTATAAAAAACCCGCTCATCCCTCTTGATATTTTCATCATCCTCCGGCGCGTATAACGCGGAAATCATTCCCCGGCATAAATTATTACCGGCCTTATCAAGCAATTCATGGTAATACCCCCGTAAAACCGGCATATTAATATCGCTTTCATTGGATAAATAACATTCGTTGATGAGGGCTGAATATTTTTCCAGATCATTGGCAATCAACAGGGCGGCAAAGCGCTTAAAATACCGCGCCACAATGCCGGAGCCGCTGAATACGTCAAACAGGGCAAGTTTGTCCTTGCGCAGCTTTTCCTGGACTATCTTAACCCCCACGCCTATAAAACTTAATAAAGAACGCTTATTGCCGATGTAGGTGATTAGCTGCCGGGTAAGGAATTCCTCGTTTTCATGCCGGGCTTCCTGGGTATAACCCTCAAATGAAGCCGATCCCTCGCTCATAACCCGGCGAGTCTACCATGCCCGCTCAATTTAGTAAAGGGCCTCTTGCGGGAGCCTGGGGGAAGCTGGAGAAAAGCCGGGCCAGCGGCGGCGTTAGTTTAGGCGGATGGGAGGCGTCCGGCGCTTCCTAGGTTAATTCTCCGGAAAAAAGGCAGCCCTGCGCAGCCTTGCCGCCCGGTCCGGCCCTTTCATGAATAACGTCATGGCCGCGTATATGTCCGGTTAATAAGGGCGACGCGGGGTCATGGTTTTTCATGTTCTTTTCCGCCACGCCGGGCCCGCGGTTTGCGTAACAATACAGGCAGCCGTTCAAACAGGTATTATACGCCCCAATATCGACGCTGGCCGCGCAGCCGCAGGCGGGCCGCTGGTTCTTGTCTTTCGCGGCTGTAATACAGCGCCCTGAGAGCTTCGCTATAAGATCGCCGTCAATACAGCGGGCGGGTAAAACGCCGTATGCCGGCCAGCCGCGCTCCCCGGCGCAGGCTTCTAACAGAAGATTATTTTCCCGGGCTATGTTTGACAGGTTTCCCGCCAGCATATCCTTTTCGCCGGGGGACGGGGCCCTCATGTTTAAGCGCCGCGCCGGTTCCCGTATCTTGCTATAAAGAGTAATAAAACTAATGGTTGCTTTTTTCGTATGCCCCCGCAGCGCGCGGGCTATCTTTTCAAAGTGCTCGATGTGGTACGCAAGGGTATACCGGCCATTAAGCAGGATTGGATCATACCGCCATAGCACCCGGTCGGGCCCCGCCAGTCCGGCAAGGCGGATGAACGCGCCTATGAGTTCGTTTTTTCCCGGCAGCCGCGTCTCTATATCCTCCCCATAGGCGTTAAGCGTAAACTGAAAATAGAAAGGGTATGCCGCGAGACGGCGCAGGCCGGCAAGCATGGGCTGGGGATTCTTGGTCCAAAACACGACGCAATCGACCGCCTCTGGGGATAACGGGATTTTGCTAACCTGACGGGCGTTCATGGGATTTCTCGCCAGGACAAACCCTTGTTTCAGGCCGTTAAAAAACCAATCCGCGTAGTACGCCGGTATATCCGTCCTTCTGCTGGCGCTTATAATCATACCCATTCCCCCCGCAAAGAACAGCATAAACGCTTGCGTTTGTCAATCCCCATGGCGGGAGGCGTTGAAGGGCCGGCGCCGCGCGCCCGTACCGGACGGCAGGGCCGCTAGGCCAGCGCTGATTAAATCAGACTTTTTAACAAGGTCCGCTGATTACCGCTGATTTCCGGTAACAAAATCCGTGTTAATCCGTGAAAATCTGCGTTAATCTGCGTTAATCTGCGGGCCCTTTTGATAATGCCCGTTTAACCAGCGCTTCCCTAGGTCAGCGCTGATTAAATCAAGTTTTTAAACACAGCCCGCGGATTGCGCGGATTAACGCGGATTTCCAGTAACAAAAACCCTTCTAATCCGTGCCGAACCAGCGGTTCGCAATCCGCGGACC
>JAITHL010000134.1 GCA_031279975.1 Treponema sp.
CGGCCCCTAGTCTTTGATGTTGTATTTCCGGCGGAAGCGTTCGATGCGGCCGGCGGTGTCTACCAGCTTCTGCTTGCCTGTAAAGTAAGGATGACAGGCGGAACAGATTTCTACCTTGATGTCCCTGGCAGTGGAGCGCGTCTCAATCACATTCCCGCACGCGCAGGTGATCTTCGTCAGCTCATACTTAGGATGAATCTTCGCTTTCATAGCAACTCCCTTAATCCGAACCCGCGGTTCCCGTATTCATGGACCGCAGGAACGCTTCATTATTCTTGCTTTTCTTCATTCTGTCAATGATAAGCTCGATCACTTCCATATCGTCCATGGGATTGATCACCTTGCGGAGAACCCACATTTTCTGCATCTCTTCCTCAGTAAGCAGCAGCTCTTCTTTCCGCGTACCGGATTTCTTGATGTTGATCGCTGGGAAAAGACGGCGGTCGGAAATGCGGCGGTCCAGGTTGATTTCCATGTTGCCCGTACCCTTGAATTCCTCAAAGATAACCTCGTCCATGCGGCTCCCGTTTTCGATCAGCGCCGTGGCAATGATGGTAAGACTCCCTCCCTCCTCGATGTTCCGGGCCGCGCCGAAGAACCGCTTGGGTTTGTGCAGGGCGTTGGAGTCAACCCCCCCGGAAAGAATCTTTCCCGAAGTGGGAACCGTTTGGTTATAGGCCCGGGCAAGGCGGGTTATGGAATCCAGCAGGATGACCACATCCCGCTTATGCTCCACCAGCCGCTTGGCCTTTTCCAGCACCATCTCGGTTACCTGGACATGCCGGGCCGCCTGTTCATCAAAGGTAGAAGAGATCACCTCCGCCCGGACAGTACGCTCCATATCGGTTACTTCCTCTGGCCGCTCGTCAATGAGCAGGACGATAAGGTACACCTCCGGGTGGTTTCTGGTGATGGCATTGGCGATCTTCTGCATCATAATGGTTTTGCCGGTCCGGGGGGGAGCCACAATCAAGGCCCGCTGCCCCTTGCCAATGGGACAAAAGAGGTTGATAACCCGCTCACTCACCCCCTCGGTTGTGGTTTCCAGGTCCAACTTGCGGTTCGGATACAGGGGCGTCAGGTTGTCGAAGGGTATCCGGTTCTGGGCCACAGTGGGATCGTCGTAGTTCACCGTTTCTACCCGGAGCATGGCGAAAAAACGCTCCCCTTCCTTGGGGCTGCGTATCTGGCCGTAGACCGTATCGCCGGTTTTCAAGGCAAAAAGCCGAATTTGACTGGGGCTGATATAGATATCATCCGGGCCGGGCAGGTAGGAATTCTGGGGGCTCCGCAGAAAGCCGTACCCGTCGGGAAGTATCTCCAAAGACCCATAGGCATAGATAATGCCCCCCCGCTCGGTATGGGCCTTGAGGATGGAGAAGATGATCTCCTGTTTCTTGAGGGATACCATATCCTCATGGGAAATAGTATAGCAGCCCGCCAGTTCCCGCAGGTCCATCATATTGAGCCGGATAAGTTCATTAATCGACAGCCGGGGCTTGCCGTTATCCTGATCGCTTCGCGGTTCCGGCTTTCCGTATATATCCGGCATGGAAGGCAGATTTTTCGGCAGCGCCGAGAAGGCCGCGGCTTCTCCATTAACGATCCCGTTAGACCCGGCCAAGGCAGGGCTTTGCGGCCCCGCAGATGCCGGGGGGGAGGCGTTTCCGTTTACCCCCGCCGCCCCCGCAAAGCCAGAGGCCCCGGAGAAGTTTCCGGCATAATTTGACGCGCCATAGCCCCTTTTTCCCCGGAGTTTCCCGGCGGATAGGGATTGTTCACCCCCCCCGCCGCATCCATCCCCAGGATTGGGTTCCAGCGTCCCGGCGCCATTGGCTGGTTCCCGGGAAATGCTGGCAACGGCCCGGCGTATCCGGGCCCGCACCACCACCGCCTTCCCATTATTCCGTTCCATATCTTCTCCGTTACCGGCGTCCAGCGCATGATCCCCATCGGCGAGGCCGGCGCCGCCTTTTTCGGCTTCCGCCGCTTCGCGCTCTGAAAAGGGCAGCAGGTCTACCCCATCCCGCGGGCAGTCGTCCCCCGGGGTAATTGTATCCTGTTCAAGCCCATTCGCCCCTTCCTGCGCAACGGCCTTTGAACTCCTGCTTTTTCTTATCAATGCCATGCATTAACTCCATCTCCGGCAGGGCGGTTTGCCCGCCGGAATGAAAAATAGATGAGATGTATACAGCACCCGTATCTTACATTGTCATTTTCCGTTTCATTGTTTTTTAAATTTCGCATTTATGCGGAAACGAGGTTTCCGTAACGGCTGTTCATAATGCCGGAGTTTTTTAGCGCTCCCCGTCTGAAAGGTAAAACTTATTTATATCCTTCAACCGCGCTTGCCCCTCAAAGGCCGGCGGGCAAACCGCGCCGCGCTGTAACGGCAAACGCTGGGAAAAATCAGCCTAAACACCGTTTTTCCCCATAAGGTATGTAACTCAGTATAATCATGGCATCCTTGCTTTGTCAAGTTCCCGTTCAAGCGCGTCCAAGGCGCCCCGGGCCGCCATACGGCGAATCTCATTGCGGCTTCCCTGATACTGGTAAACCGCCGCCTGGGGCTCACTCCCCCGGTACGCGGAACCTATCCAAATCGTGCCCAGGGGGATTCCCGATCCATCCCCGCCGGGCCCCGCCAAGCCGGTTATGGCTATTGCCAGGTCCGCCCCGCTTTGCTCCAAGGCGCCCGCGGCCATGGCCCGGGCGGTCTCCCGGCTTACCAGGCCGAAGGCGCGTAAAAGCTCCGGCTCGATCCCCAGCATCCTTATTTTCGCGTCCGGGGTATAACAGACAAAGGAACCCCAGAGGACCTCTGACGCGCCGGGAATCTGGGCCAGCAGATCCGCCGCCAAACCCCCGGTACAGGATTCCGCCAAGACAACAACGGCGCCCGCCGTCCGCGCCCGCCGGATTATTGATTCCGCTTGGGCCAAGAGCCGCGCTTCAGCCCCGGCTTGCCCGCGGGCCGTCCCGGACGCGGCATTATCCATGGGATACCTGTAATTCCGCTTTAAGCTCTTCAGCGGACCGGGAAAATATATCCACCTCCTGGCCGTTGCCGGTCATATTGCACTGACCTTCAAACAGGACCCCGTCGGCGATGCGGAGCCGGGCGGCAATGAGGTCCCCCCGGACCTTGGCGCCGCTTAACATATCCACCTTATCCACCGCATGCACCGCCCCGGTTACGGTTCCAGAGACAATCAAAGAACTCACCGAAATATGATCCGCCTCTACCACCGCGTCCTTATCCACAATGAGGTCCCCGGCAGCCTCGATGGTCCCCTTAAAACGCCCCCGAATGCAGAGAGTTTCTTTGAACCGCAAAAGCCCGTTAAATTTGGTGCCGCCGCCGAATACCACGACCGGTTCTCCCTCTTTGCTCTTTTCTTTCTTCATTCCGCTCCCGCCAATTTATGGATATGATTTTTTAACGCCTGCAACCCTATCTCATTTTTTTTAAGTGCCCCCCATTCGCTTGCGGCCTGCGCAATCCACTGGTCCAGTTCAGCGGCGCGCTTCCGCATCCGGGCTGTTTTTTCCCCTATCGCCGCCGCAAGCCGGGGCCAGGTATGTTCATCAATGGGCGCCTGATTCTGGGACGCCAGGGCGACATGGGCTTCCAGCTCGTCAATACTGGTTATAAAATTTTCCATGCTTTCCTTGACATGGGCGGCAAAGCGTTCCGCGATATGCAGCCGGGATTCGCGGACCACAATTTGCCCTAAAAGTTCCCGGTTTCGCAACACCGCCCGGATACGGGCAAGGACTTCTGAAAAATTAAAGGGCTTGGTAATATAATCATCCACCCCGAGTTCAAACCCCTCAACCTTGTCCTTTACATCATCCAGCGCGGAGAGCATGATGATGGGAATCTCTTTAAATTCCGGGTCCCCCTTGAGTATCTTGGTAACCTCCCAGCCGGACATTTTCGGCATAATATTATCAAGCATGATAATGTCTGGATTAAAACGTTTAGCCTTTTCAACAGCCGCCACCCCGTCCTGCGCCTTTTCAACAATAAATCCCAGTTTAGAAAGCATTACATCAAAAAAGTCAAGATTGATTTGTTCGTCATCCACTACCAGTATCTTCTTCCGGGAGTCCATGGCCGCCTCCTTTCCCCTATTTTTTACTCAGAACCGGCGTTTTTTTGCCGCCGCCTCCGTATTATACGCATTCCTATACCAGCTAACAAGGCGGCAAGCGCTCCGGCGGCGCACAGGTACGCCCAAAGGTCTCCATACCGGGTATAGAAGGACCGCCCTTCCATTATGGGAAGCTCCACGGTAAGATACCGCTCTTGAAAGGGTTCCGCCATGGCCAGCACCTTCCCGTTCGGGTCTATCCCGCAGGTCTGCCCCGACGCGGCGGCCCGGGCCACGGAACGGCGGTTTTCCACCGCCCGGAAAACCGCCATGGCGGCGTGCTGCATCTGGGCCGGAAGACTTTTAGACCATGCGTCATTCGTAATGTTTATGATCAGCTTCGCGCCCCTTTGGGTGAAATTCCGGGAAAGGTATCCAAAGGTATCCTCAAAACAGATGGGGGTTGAAAAGGCAAGGCCGTTGAGGGTAAACACCGTGGCTTCCCGGCCTTTTTCCCAAAAATGGGTGTCCGCTTCCTTGAGGGCCTTATACAACCGGGGGAACTGCTTTTCATAGGGAAAATATTCCGTAAAAGGAACCAGATGGAGTTTCCGGTACTGGCCCAGTAATTTCCCCTGGTTAAAGAGGAGTGCCGCGTTATAGTCCACCCGCCGCCAGACGCCCTGGGAATCCACTTCCTTGCGGGAGTCATCATTCCCGATCACAAAGGGCGTGTCCTGCTTTGCAAGAAAATCCAATAAATCCCGTACTAATAGATAGGATTCCGGATCGTCCCGGTAGGTATCATGCCAGTAAATCCGGGGCACAAAGGCGGTTTCGCACCACACCACCAGGTCCGGTTTTGCCTCCCCCCCAAGGGCTTCCCGGGAAAGGCGCTTCAGGACCCGCAAATCCTTCCGGTTTTCTTCAATATCACCCTTCCACGGATCGGTATTATGCTGAATGAGGGCAAGCCGGACCTTGGGGGCCGGGGAATAATCCACCCGCCCCAGGAAGCCGTAGATCAGGGTTCCCCCCAAGGCGCAAACCCAGAGGCCGCCGGCTATCCATTCCCGGCGGAAAAAACGCCGCCCCTCCCTCGCCGCCGCGGCCAGATAGGCCGAGGGAAAGACCAGCAGGCTGGAAACCCCCCATACCCCGAAAATATCCGCTATCTGGATAAGCGGCGGCAGGTTCCATTGGGAATACCCCATAATGCCGTACCCATAGCCTAAAAAGCCCTGGGTACGCAACCATTCATAGGCTATCCAGAGCAGCCATTGGAGGATATAGCCCCGCCGGGGAAAGAGGAGCAACGCCAGTTTGAACAGGGGGCAGAGCAGGGCAAAATACCCCAGATAGACGAGCCCCACAATAAGCCCGGCCAGGGGATGAAAAAGGCTCAACCAATAGTTAAAAAGCCCATAGGCCGCATACCCATAGAGGGCCCCCCAGAAAACAGCGCCGGCCATGGTGGTTTGCTGGATTACCCAGAACAGGGGGGCCAGGGCGATCCAGGCAAGAAAGGGGATGCCCTCCGCCGCCAGGATGTTAGGAAACGAGGCGGCGAACAAAACCGCCGCGCCGGCGATTGCGGCAAGGGAACAAAAAAACATCCCCAGGGAAAAGCGCGGAAAAAAACGGATCATACGCCAAGGCCGCCGGAATCCTGGGCCGCCGCGTTTCCCAGATTCCAGACATCCCGCTTTAATTCCCTGCCCGGCCTAAAGGCGGCGATGCCGTGGGAATCCACCGAAACCGGCATACCGGTCTTGGGATTCCGGGCTTTTTGGCGGCCCTTGCGGACCCTAATCTCAAAGGTTCCAAACCCCCGCAACTCGATGGCCATTCCCTGAATAAGGGCGTCTTTAATCTCATCGATAAAAAGATCGATAATCTCCCTGATGTCCCGCCGGGACATACCGGTCTTTTCATAAATCGCGCTGATTATTTCAGCTTTGGTAAATTTATCTTCCGCCATCTGCTCTCATTGTAAAAGACCGGATACAACCCAAAGGGATTCCATCGGGAACCGCTGATTAACTTGACGCTCATCAGCGGTTCCCCCTGCATTTGCTCATTTCATTGCGCATTTGAAATCAGCGCTTCCCCCGGTATTTGTTCGCTTCGTTACGCGCATACCCCCTTAAAGCAACGCTGATCGCGGACCTCCGGTCCGAATTCCCGATTGAATTATTCAGCGCTTCCCTAAGGCCGGCCCCGTTATAAAGGGATTGCGCTTATTGCGCCGCTTTAAGGGAATTGAAGAGTTTTTGCATCCGCGATTTTTTTCTAGCGGCGGTGTTTTTCTTTATAATCCCCTTGCCTGACGCGGTGTCCAGCTTTTTAACCATGGCCCGCAGCGCGGTTTCCGCGTCCCCAACATTTTTTTGCCGGGCCAGGGCCACAAATTTTTTTATGCTGGTCCTCACCGAACTCTTTACCGACTTATTCCGGAGCCGGCGCTCCTCGCTTTGCCGATGGCGCTTTTCCGCGGAACTACGCTTTCCTGCCACAGGAACCTCCTAGCGTCTGTCCATAAAACCGGTTGCTTTATGGACATGCTTTGCATTTTCTCAGCCTTTTGGCCGCGAAAATGCGGTTTTTAAGGAAGTCTGTCTATAATGTGTCCACATTATAGCAGACTCTAGGGAACCTCTAAAAACTGAAGTTTTTAGAGGTTCCCGCTATTTAAAATCTCCCGGACGCCGTTCTATCCGTTTGCACTTTTCACATTCGGCAATATTCTTTACCTTCCCGTTTTCAAAAAGGGTCTTCATTCGCACCTCCCCGCCGCAGGCGCAGAAAAATTTCTGCGTAGCCGCCGAGGTCCGGGCATTCTTACTGGCCTGAGCCATACCGCGTCTCCTTGCCGTTCTCCGGCATTCCCAAAATAGCGCTTCCTTCAAAACGCCGGCCCGTGCGGACCGCCTGGATAACCATACTATAGGGTCAAGGGAAATGTCAACTCATCCGGTCTCAAGCCCCAGGGCCAGCGCATATAAACTTTTGGGCGCATTTTTGCTCCGCAAAAACCGCGCTTTCCGCTTCAATCGCTTGCGCGGGACGGGGGCGCCGCCCCCGGAACCCCCGCTGGGAGGCCGAAAGGCCCCCCA
>JAITHL010000151.1 GCA_031279975.1 Treponema sp.
CGTGTAAGCTAATTCCTTATGTTATAAGGAATTAGAAATCATAGCCCGCTGGCCCTGCAAAAGGGGGGATTGATCCGGGACAGCCTTATGGGGTCATACTATTGAAGAAATCAGTATCCGGTAAAGGAGAGGAACTATGACCGAAGAGGCGCGTGAAATTGCCGCCCGGGTGCGGGTGTTACGGGAAATTGAAGGAATTTCCGAAGTATCCCTCGCCTTGGCCCTGGGGTTTGATCCAGGGGAGTATGCCCAATGGGAATCCGGGGCTGTGGATTTTCCCATAGGCGCGTTGGTGGAGCTGGCCGGCCGGTTTCAGGTGGACTTGACCGAACTGGTGCGCGGGGAACCTTCCCGGCTCAAGACCTTCTGCGTTACCCGGACGGATCAAGCGCCGATGGTCAGCCGCCGGCCCCAGTATACCTATTGGAATCTGGCCTGCCATTTCCACCGCAAGCGGGCCGAGCCCTTTCTGGTGGAGGCAAGCCCCGATACGGAGGGTGCGCCCCTGAGTTTGAACAGCCACCCGGGCCAGGAATTCAACTATGTCCTGGAAGGCCGGCTCTTGATCTCCGTGGGGGGGCATGAAATGGAACTGGGCCCCGGGGACGCGGTGTACTACGATTCCCATGAACCCCATGGGATGAAGGCCCTGGGGGGAAAACGGGCCAGATTTTTAGCCCTGGTGCTGTAAGGAAGGGACGCGGAATGGTAGAGCGGTTTTTAGAACGCCTTGACTTTGATTCCTATGAAGACTTTGCGGCCCATTATACGCTGCGGATTCCTGATAACTTTAACTTTGCCTATGACGTGGCGGACGCGCTGGCCCAGGAGCGGGGAACGGATCGGGCCTTGGTGTGGACCGGCGGGGCCGGGGCGGAACGGACGTTGACCTATGGGGACCTGCGAGGGCTTTCCAATAAGGCGGCCAACGCGCTGCGCGGCGCGGGCATAGGGAAGGGGGACCCGGTTATGCTGATCCTCAAACGGCGTCTTGAGTATTGGCCCATACTCCTGGCCCTCCATAAATTAGGAGCCCTCAGTATCCCCGCGACGCATCTCTTGAGCGTCAAAGACCTCCTCTACCGGTATGAAGCGGCGGATGTCCGGGGCATACTCTGCGCGGACGATCCGGAGGTGATCCGCCGGGTGGACGAGGCGGAAGCCCTGCTGCGGAACAAGGCGGGGGGAACCGGGCTGCTGGCCTTCAAGGGCCTGGTTGCTTCGGTTCACGCCGCAAAACAGGCCCCCGCCGTCCCGGACTCGTGGGTTGATTTCAACGCCCGTATGCGGGAAGCGCCGGAGGATTTTTCCCGCCCCCCCCAGGTCAATACCAATGAGGATAGTATGCTCCTCTATTTTACCTCCGGGACTACCGGTATGCCCAAAATGGTGCGGCATAACTTCATCTATCCCCTTGGGCACATCCTGACCGCCCGGTATTGGCAATGCGTCCGCAAGGGCGGGCTGCACCTTACCGTGGCGGATACCGGCTGGGCCAAGGCCGCCTGGGGCAAACTATACGGCCAGTGGCTATGCGGCTCCGCGGTCTTTGTGTACGATTACGACCGTTTTGTTCCCGCCGCCATGCTGGAGGTGATAGCCAAATACCGGATCACCACCTTCTGCGCGCCCCCGACGATCTACCGCTTCTTCATCAAGGAAGATTTGGGGAAATACGATTTTTCCGCCCTGGAATACTGCTGCGTCGCCGGGGAACCCCTCAACCCGGAAATATACGAACAGTTCAAGGCCGCCACGGGGATAGGGCTGCGGGAGGCCTACGGCCAAACAGAACTGACCGTAACCTTGGCCTCCTATCCCTGGCTGGCGGTCAAGCCGGGTTCCATGGGCAAACCTTCCCCTGGGTATGCCATCGGCCTGTTGCGGGAGGACGGGCGGCCCTGCGCCATGGGCGAGCCCGGGGAGATCGTGGTTCAAACAAATACGGGAAAGCCCGTGGGCATGTTCAGCGGGTATTACCGGGACGAGGCGCTCACCGCCGGGGTGTGGCATGACGGGGCCTACCATACCGGCGACATGGCCTGGCAGGATGAGGACGGCTATTTCTGGTTCCTCGGGCGCGCGGACGACGTGATCAAGAGTTCCGGCTACCGGATCGGCCCCTTCGAGGTTGAAAGCGCCCTGCTGGAACATCCGTCGGTGCTGGAATGCGCTGTTACCGGCGTTCCCGACGCGGACCGGGGCACGGCGGTTAAGGCGACGGTGGTCCTTGCGCGGGGATGGACGGGTTCGGAAGAACTCAAACAGGAGCTACAGAACCATGTTAAAAAGACGACCGCCCCCTATAAGTATCCCCGGATAGTGGAATTTGCAACGGAGCTGCCCAAAACTATCAGCGGCAAGATACGCCGGGTCCAGATACGCCAAGAGGCCGCCGCCCAGACCAAGGGGGCCGGGAACGTCCCGGGGGCGGAGCCCCCGCGGGGGGATTAAAATTCCCGGTAGAACCCGGTTTGGGACACATCATACCAGCCCAGCATTGCCAAGTCCCGCTTGAAGGCGTCTGAGCAGACATAGGTAATAACCGCCTCCACAGCCGGGCTGTTCTTATCCATGAGGCGGAACACCAGGTCATACCATTCAAGCTGGAGGGGGATAAAGTCCAGGTCCGCAATCCGTTCAGTCCCGGCCTGGCAGCCGCAGCCGATGTCCGCGCCGCTCTGGGCCACAATGCCGGCGCAGATCACATGGTTGGTGGCCTCACGGGTATAGCCCTTGACCGTCCCGGGATGTATGCCCATGATGCGCAGTTTCTGGTCCAGAAGTATGCGGACCCCGGAGCCCTTCTCCCGGTTAATCAAGGTGATGTCCGGGCGGGCCAGGTCTTCCCAGCCGTGTATCCCCCAGGGGTTTCCCTTTTTTACATAGAACCCTTCCATACGGCCCGCCAAACGGAGGACCCCCACGGGCATACCGGGGAGGAGCCTGCGGATAAAGGGATAGTTGTATTCCCCGGTTTCCGCGTCCCAGAGATGGGCCGCGGCCATGGTTACCCGGTCCAGGTAGAGGGCGTTCAAGCCGTTATAGCAGCCCATAAAGGACCGGTAGGGGGTTTCCCCGGCCTCGGTCATCCGGGCCAGGAGGAAATCAATACACCGGTCCTGCCCGCTGATGATGATCGCCCTCCCTGGCGGGCCCGCGGGAAAGCCCGGCGCGGACGCCGGTCCCGGCTCAGGTTCGCCTAGAACATCGACGGCGCTCTTCCGCCCGGCGTCGTCAAAACGCGGCCCGGTCCGGGTTTTTTTCAGGTAGTTTTCAATATCCTCCTGGGATATGCGCACCTGTTTCCCTACCTTTGAAGAGGGCAGTTCCCCCCGTTTTATGAGTTCATAAACCGTGAATTTTGCTATCCGCAGCTGTTTTGCCACATCTTCTACAGTAAGAAGCATTGTCATCATGCCAAGGAGTATACCCTACAAAACGTTTTTCGGGAAATACCCGCGCCCGGCCCTATGGGGCGCTCTTGCCGGGGGGCGCGGATTTTGCCGCTCTAATCCAGGGTAATCCGTGCCGGACCAAGGGGCCGCGATCCGCGGACCGTATGAACAAGCCCGCGTTCATCAGCGCCGCCCTAGGGAACCGCTGATTGCGAACCGCAGGTTCGATACGGCAATATCAAAAGGGTCCACGGATTGCGAACCGTTGGTTCGACACGGATTAGCAGGGTTTTGTTACCGGAAATCCGTGGTAATCCGCGCAATCCCTGGACCTGGTTAAAAAGTCCGGTTTAATCAGCGCTGCCCTAGGGAAGCACTGATTAAATGGGCGAGAGAGGATAGACTTGTCCCATGGAAAAGCAACAAACCTTCACGGACATGGAATACGCCCAGCGCAAGCGGGTAAGCCGCCGCGAGGCGTT
>JAITHL010000205.1 GCA_031279975.1 Treponema sp.
CGGATTGCGCTGATTACCGGTAACAAAATCTGTGAAAATCAGTGCTAATCCGCGTCGAACCAGCGGTTCGCAATCCGCGGTCTCTTTTGATAATGCCGAATTAATCAGCGCTTCCCTAGAGCTTGTTGCAAAACCCAGTTGGTTTTGCGCAAGCCCTTGCGTTTTTTTCGACCTGCGGGCGCGGGCTAAAGTCTGGCAAAACCGCGGTTCTCAGCGGTTACTGTTGCAAAATTGAAGTTTTATAGCAGCCTCTTTATTAACAGGCTCTAGTTATGGATAGAGACAGTGGCCTATTCCAACCGGGATAAAATACCGGATATGACCGGGTAAACGCCTGGAGGCGCTGATTGCGAACCGCGGGTCTGATCCGGTATTCTCAAAAGGGTCTGCGGATTAGCACTGATTTTCACGGATTAAATGGGTTTTGTTACTGGAAATCCGCGTTAATCCGTGCGATCCGTGGACTGTGTTTAAAAAACCTGGTTTAACCAGCGCTGCCCTTCAGCGCGTTCCGCGGGTAAGGTTGCGGACCCAGCGTTCTTTTTTATAAAAATGCCGGGCTATGAAGAATTTTACGATATCCGTCAGTTTCAGCAGGGCAAACAGGGGAACCGGGTCAAGGGAGGTCCCCAGGGCCAAGATAAAAGCCCCGGGAACAAAGAGGAGGGTATTCACCGAAAGGTCCGTATACATCCCAAGCGCGGTATCGCCCCCGGACCGGGAAACGGCGAAGAGGGCGTTGAGCACCGCCCAGAGGGGAAGGTAGATCAGAATAACGCCGATAAGCCCAAGGCTGATAGCGCGGGCAGCGGGGCTGAGGTTGGAAAATACCAGGGGGATGAGCAGCCAGGAAAGGGCCGCGCCGGCGAGGGCCGCCGCAAGCCCCGCTGCCGCCGCGCCGGATGTGATCCATGCTCCCCTGCGGCGGCCCTCTTCCAGGTTCCCCGCCCCCAGGCTGCCGCCAACCAGTACCGCCGCGGTGGTCCAAATGCCGCCGAAGAGGAGGAAGAAGATATTGGCGATGCTCCAGCCCGCGGCCATGCCCGCGACAACCTCGGCCCCGCCCCGCCCGTTGTACAGGGCGGTTACTATGGTTTCAGAACTAATCCAGGATGCATCGGACAAGAACAGCATCCCCGACTTGAGCAGAATTTCCCGGATGAGCGGTTTATCAATGCGGAGGAGGCTCAGGAAGCCGGTAAAGAAGGGGGCCTTCCTGGTATAGGCGTACCAGAGAAAGGCCGTTACCTCAAAACACCGGGCGATGATGGTCGCGGCGGCGGCCCCGTGGATTTCAAGCCGGGGGGCGCCTAAGTTTCCATAGATCAGGAGCCAGTTTCCCAGGGTATTCACCCCCGCGGCGGCCGCGGAGATCATGAGGGGTATGCCGGGTTTCCCGGTTTCCCGGCAGGCGGTGCCGATGGCGGAGGAAAGGGCTATGGGCGCCAGGGTAAAGGCGGTAAGCCGCAGATAGGCAGCCCCGGCGCTGATGATTTCCCCTTGGGCCGCGTTTCCCATGGTCATGAGGGCAATGAGGGATTCCGGCGCGGCGCGGCAGAGGACGCCATACCCAAGGGATACGGCGAGGGTAAATATCGCCTTAAACCGGTAGGCATGGCGCATCCCCTCCTGGTTGCCCGCGCCGTTAAACTGGGCCAGGTATATTCCCCCGGCGGCGCAGATTGAGTTGGTAATAACGAGATAGGTAAAGTTGATCTGGTTGGCCACATTAACCGCCGCCATACTGGCGTCCCCCAGGCCGGCAACCATAAAATTATCGATCAGGGAAACCATGCTCATGATCAGCTGCTGCGCCATGACCGGCAGGGCTATGCCCAGGGCTTGGCGGTAAAAACTCAGGGGTCCGAAGGCTCTTTTTACATACATACTAACATAACCATAGAACGCCCCGCTCCAAAAAACAAATCAGGCGCGGCCGCGCCGGGATTGCCGTTCGGGAACACCCTCAGGCCATAAAGCCCTGAACGGCCTTGATAAGCGCTTCCAGGGGCGCTTGATTTTTCAAGAGGCTTTGAAAATGGGGCTGCTGGCAGAGGAAGTTGATCCACGACAGGGTGTTAAGGTGTAATTTTATGGAGGCTGATATTATAAGAATGGCCGTATGAACCGGCTCCCCGTCCAGGGCGCGCCAATCCACCGGCTGGGATAAAAAAGCGACGGCCACCAATTGTTCCTGGGTATCCGTTGTCAGGGGATTTTTTGGATGGGGCAGGGCTATGCCCCGGCCTATCCCGGTGGGCATGAGGAGTTCCCGTTCTAAGACCGCGGATACGAGCCGCGCCTGCTCCAGGCCCGCCGGCAGGGGGACCTTTGCGATAAAATTTTTAAGAACCTCCGCGGGGGCGGCTCCCTGTATCCCCTGATGCGCCCCGCCCCGCCTGAGCAGCTCAATAATCCCCTGGGTATGGGCTTGTGTATCCATGCCGCGTTTCCTATGGCCTAAAACCGGGAGGCCAATTCCCGGTTGCAGGCGTTGAGATCAAAGCCCTTGGGATCAGCGTACCGGTCTAATTTTTCCGTCCAGTTCAGGGAATCAATATACCGTTTTAACTGGAGCGGCCCGGTAATAAAATCAGGCGGAGACGCTCCAGCGCCCGCCACACAACGGACCGCCCCCGCGCCCGCCGCATCCGCGTCTTGGCAGGAGAGGAGCAGGAGCTTCACCACCCACTTGCCGGGCTGTTCATACCGCAGTTCCTGAATTCTTCGGCTGTTGAGGTCCTCCACCGTGTCCTCCCATTCCAGCAAGGGCTCTGGGCCGCCGTCCTGCGCTCCGTTGACCAGGGTAAAACGGCAGTCCGGCGGATCGGCCTCCGCATCCTTCCATCCGAAGAGGACGCCGGTTATACAGCGCAGCGTTTTGAGGGAAACCAGGCCGGGAACTATGATCCGCCGCCAGATTTCGGTTCCCCCTAGGCTGATCTGTATGCTATACCCAGGCGGGGACCCGGAAGCAGCCGGGTCCCGGGCTTTTACCACCGAAAGCCCCTGGCGCCGGAAATTCCGCAGGGCGTCGTCAATCAGCTCCTTCATATCCTCATAGGTTTCGATCATGCTGTCCAGGGAATTATCCAAGGTCTCCAGCTCCGCCGCCGGCGGGGACTCTTCCATATCCAAATCTTCCAAGAGTATCGCGCTGTGGTTTTGGATTTGGGACAGGACCACAAAGGTATGTTTGGGCAAACAGGAGGGTTTGATAGTGCCCTTTTGGAGCCGCAGTATCAACTCAATTACCGCCGTGTGGAGTTCAGCGGCCCGCTGCCTGACAGGTCCCGCCGCTTGGCCGGTAAAAGGGGAATAGCCCGGTTTAAAGGTATCAAGCGCATGGCTGATATACTTGGACAGGCAGGCGCGGGTGTGTTCATCCGCCCCGGCCGCCGGGGGCAGTATCCGTCCGATAATGCTGGAGCGGCTCAAATCGTTCCGGTAGAGGGCGTCCCGGATGTATGATTGAATCACATACTCCGAGATTGGCACCCCCGCGTTATGGAGGAGTTCTTCAATGCCCGTCCGCCCGGTAATGGACGCCGGGTCTTCCAGGAAAAGGCGGTCGGGGATTTCCTTTCCCGCATACCAAAAACGGCTTTCAATGCCATAGGCCGTGGTTTCTATGTGTTCGGTCTTTTCATAGAGGTACTCTTCCAGGGCATAGGCCGGAATATCCCGCATCCGTTCCCCCCCGTACCAGTAGGCAAAGAGTATCTGTTCTTCCGTGGACGAGCCGGGCCCGATGGTTTGAAAGGAACGGGCAAAGCCCTTTTCCGCGCAGGCGGCCCATTCGAGCAGGCCGGCGTCGGCCCAGTCGTCCTTACCGGTTTTGAACAGCTCAAAAGCGCCGGCCTTCCAGTCCCTGGTGCGGACCACAAACCGGTCCCCCGGCACAAAGAAAGTTTCCCGGTAAATATTCCGCATATCCAAGGTATGAACCGACACCTCCGGGGGGTCCTCATAGGGGTCCTGATTATAGGCCGACTCATTCGCGGGATTATCCCGGGCCACATACTGGGGGGCGAATTCCTCTCCAAAAAGTGCGTAGTAGGGATAAAATTCCTCCGGCTCCCCCTCAACGGCGGTTACGGGAATGGGATTGCCGTTCCAGTAGAAAACGTATTCCTGGGGAAACAACTGGGGATTGGCGAAGGGCAGGCAGCGGTGCCCCGGAATCAGTATCCCGTTGGCCAGTTCCATCCGGGTGGGGCTTATAACAAAAGGAACATTTGCAAAACAGCCCCGCCGGGAAATCCACTGGTTTGTGTCCATAGAAAAGGCGATATTCCGGGCATTGATGAGGGATCGTATTTCCTTCGCCAAACGGCCGGTTTTCTGGGAATTGGTCTTAATACTGGCCGCCGCATGTTCCAAAGTAAAGGGTCCGGTTTCATTGTCGAGAAAATCATAGAGCGCGTCTTCTTGGCTTTGGGTCATGGCTCTTATAACTATGCCGTAAAGGAGCCGGCCTGACAAGGCTTGAAGGGGCAGCCTCCAGGGCCAGCGCACTATAATGACCTCTGAACAAGAAGTGAGGTAAAATCCAGTCAAGCAACCACATATTCAGGAGGGGAATATGGAAGACCGGAGATTACCGCCGCTCATGGAGTATTTTTCAGAGGTACAAGACCCGAGGCGGGAGAC
>JAITHL010000066.1 GCA_031279975.1 Treponema sp.
ACAGCTTCCGCTTAAAAACGCGGTTTCACCGGACTTTAGTCCGCAGGCTTTATCCTGAGAAACCGCGGGACGTGTTCCGAAACCAACCGGGTTTTGGAACACGTCTAATCAATGGGGAAGCACAAGGTTCAAATCCGGCGGCGCGGTCTGCCAGTCCAGCACCGGGAAATCGTAGCCGGCGCCGGTGATAAACTTCCAGTCGCCGGTTCCGGGGGCAAAGTCCCAGTTCGCCGCCGCGTAGGTCCCCTGAATATTGAAGGAAGCGGCGAGATCAAAAGAAGCAATATCGTAGTCTGGTGTCGTCGGATAGCCGCCCGAATTATACGTAGTGCCCCCTCGCGTAATGGCGATTGCGTCCCAGACCTTGTTTCCGCTGTTGGAGGTGTACCCTAGAGAAGCGTCGCCGAACAGGGTATGAACATCGGCGGAGGAGCCGCCGTCCAGGGCGTCCAGGAGAACCATGCAGTTCTTAAGGCCGCCCATATTCTCTACCTGCCCCGAAATGCCCCCGGCGTAAACAGCAGTACCGCCGCTTCCTTGGGCTTTGACCGTGCCCGCGGCATAACACTGTTCAAGTTTAGGGGTATGTCCGCCGATGCCGCCGGCAAAACTTTCTGCGCCGGAACCACCGGAACCATTGGAAAGGACGTTGGCGTAGGCATAACAATCACTTACCTGGGCATTGCAATATCCCGCTATACCGCCCGCGTAAGCATCGGGGCCCTGGGCTTTTACGTTTGCCGCCGCGTAGCTCCGCTCAATGGAACCGGCATACGACTGGCCCAGTACACCCCCGGCGTAGGCAGCCCCGCCGGGATTCTCCGCGCTGACGGTTCCGGTAAAGGAACTTTCCGCGATGGAAGAAGTACCTCCGCCGCTGGTCTGCATTCCTCCGGCAATACCCCCGGCTTGTAATCCTCCCTTGATCGTCCCCATGGCATGGCTTTCCCCGATAAGACCATCAAAATTTAAGCCTACTATGCCCCCAGCCAAGCCGCCGGAGTTCACGGTCCCTGAGAAAGAACTTTTTAAGATCGAACCAGCATAACTAGATAAGATCGAACCAGCATAATTAGTAGCCCCGGCCACGCCGCCGGTAGTTGTGGCGGGGCCGTCGCTGTCCCCGGAGAGTACCATATCGCTTACGGTACAGGATTCAATTGTGGACCCCCCCGTTACCAGACCCGCTATGCCGCCCAGTACTAAGAAGCCGTTAGTTCCGGTTCGCTTAACACAGAAAGAACCTTTTACGGTAACATCTATGGCCGTTGAATTATTGGCCAGCGTTCCGGCCAGGCCGCCTATGTTTTGGGTAGCCACGGGGCCGCCCGGCAGTGGTGGAAGCAGTACCGGGGAAACCGCGCTGCCCATAGCCAATTCAATGGTGAGTTCTTTTATATCCGCCCCGTCAGCATAACCGATCAATCCCAAGTCATCGTTCTCCAGGGCCGCGGAATCAAAACCGCCGCTCATGGTAATACGATAGCCCTGCCCGTCAAACTCCGCCTCGAAGGGCGTTGTGCTATCCCCGATGGGCGTCCAGGGCTGGGTCAGAACGATGTCCCGCTCAAGGTAGAAGCGCATGGTGTTGTCAATGGCAAAATCAACGCCTACGCGCCGTAATTCCGCTTCATTGTGGATGTATATCTGCGTAAGGGTCGCCTCGTAAGCCGGATCGACAGACATCTCAATAGTTACGCCCTGGTTCTGCCCCGGCGCCACGGTAACGGCGTCGGCCTTTCCGGTTCCCACCAGCGGGTCCCCGCTAATTGCTCCGGGGGGGCCATAGGTATTCACCTCTATATCCCAGTCCCCCGCGTTAAGGGTAAGGACGATGCTTCCCCCCGTTGCCGTTTGCTCAATCACGGCTCCCCCGGGCCCCCTGCCCTTTACCTTGTATTCAAGACTGCTGGTAAAACTATCCGATAAAACCGCGCGGCCGCCGGAACGGGTGTTACCGCCGCCGGAAAAATTCACCGTAAGATTGCCCTCCCCGCTTCCCAGCGCCTGGGGAGAAGGGCCGTCCGCCCTGTCCGGGAGATTGCCGGGAAAATCGCAGGAATATACCAGCAGGATACCGGCAAGAAGCACGATTGCCTTGAACGGGTAAAGCGCTGCTTTGGCCAAAACAGGCTGGAAAAGATTTTTTGCCATAAAAACCGCCTTATGCCAAAAAATTTTACGGCAAAAATCTGTTTTTTCAACTGGCAAAGTGTCAGGTATGCGCGGAAATTCCGCGCCCAAAACCGTATAAGCAATTTGTTGCCGGTAATGGGGTATTTCATGGCCATATAATAGAGCTATTCTGAAACTTCAGTTTCAGAAACTTCAGTTTCAGAAACTGAAGTTTCAGAACAGCTTCCGCTTAAAAACGCGGTTTCACCGGACTTTAGTCCGCAGGCTTTAGCCTGAGAAACCGCAGGACGTGTTCCGAAACCAACCGGGTTTTGGAACACCTCTAATAAGCGGGGGAAGTCGCGTATCCCCTTGGGGTACGCCCCCTACGGGCGTTGCGTGGCAGCGCCCTACCCCCTCTGCGGGGGTTCTACCCCCGCAACGCCCCCGCCGGGGGGCCGAAAGGCGCAGCCTTTTTACCATAGTCCGCGCCCCTCCAACGCCGGACAAGCGCGAAGGCGCTGCCTTACGGGAGGAAAAGGCGGCATGGAAAGACGGACGCTTGCGCGGCATAGTCAAGCCGTCAGCGGACGAAGGCGGGACGGAAGCCCGAAAAAGGATGTTGAGGGCTGTAGTCAGGCCCCCCGCCCCCCCCTTAAGTTCTTGACAGTGGCCTGCCCGGCCCCTTGACAGGCCCCGCCGCGCTAGGGTAAGGTAACAGGGCCTCGCAGCCAGGAACCATGCGAGTAAACGCCGCCCAACCCCGCCAGGTCCGGAAGGAAGCAACGGTAAGCGGAGGTTTGCTGCGCCGTGGCGTCAGATTACCATCTGTCCTGGGTGCGGGGCTTTTTCTTGCGCTTTAAAGTTTTTAGAAACTTGTATATACTAAAACCATGGCCTATGAAGTAACCGCATCCAAACGGCGGCCCAAGACCTTTGATGAGCTGGTTGGGCAGGATTTTGTGGCCGCCACCCTGAAGAGTTCCCTGGAAACCGGGCGTATTGCCCATGCCTACTTGTTTTCCGGGCCCCGGGGCTGCGGCAAAACCAGTTCCGCCCGGATATTGGCCCGGTCTTTGAACTGTGAACAGGGGCCTACGGTTACGCCCTGCGGGGAATGTTCGAGCTGCCGGGATATTAGCCGGGGGGCCAGCCTGGACATCATCGAAATAGACGGGGCTTCCAATACATCGGTAAACGATGTCCGGCAGATCAAGGATGAGGTACTCTTCCCCCCCAACGGCGGGCGCTACAAGGTCTATATTATCGATGAAGTCCACATGCTTTCCAACAGCGCCTTCAACGCCCTGTTGAAAACCATTGAAGAGCCGCCACCCTATATTGTTTTTATCTTCGCCACCACGGAACTCCACAAGGTCCCGGCAACTATCAAAAGCCGGTGCCAGCAATTCGCCTTCCGGCTCATCCCCATTGAAACCATTGCCGCGATACTCAAGGAAACCTGCGCCGGACTGGGCATACAGGCTGAGGATGAAGCCCTGTTTTGGATCGCCAAGGAGTCCACCGGGAGCCTGCGGGACGCCTATACCCTTTTTGATCAGGTGGCTTCCTTTTCCAACGGCCATATCCGTTCCGGCCTGATCCGGGAAAAACTCGGCCTTATCGGTTTGGATACCCTCAACGCCCTGGCGGAAGCCTGCGCCGCCAATGATACCGCCGGCGCCCTTGCCCTGATGGACTCGATTCTTGCGTCAGGGGTGGCGATAGAGCAGTTTGTGATGGACCTGGCCGGATACTACCGGAGCCTCCTGCTCCTCCAAAACGGCGTAAAGCGGGAATCCGTCCTGGGGTACAGCCCGGACCGCTTTTCGCAGGGGGTGATCAAAACCCTGGATTCGGTGCATCTGGAGCGGGCCTTGGACCTGCTCCTTACCCTGTACCGGGACCTCCGGTATACCCTTTCCCCCCGCTTTGAGTTGGAAAACGGGGTGTCGAAACTCTCTTGGTTGAGCCGCTGGATTGCCCCCCCGGAACTTTCCGCGGCGGTGGCGGAACTCCGGAGCGCCCTGGCCTTGCCTGAAATGGGGAGATCGCGCCCGGAAGAGCCTTCGGCGCCCGAAAGCCCCCTTCCCCTGCGGAAGCCCTGGGAAACCCGTTCCGGGGCCGGGGCAAAGGCCGGATTCGGCGGCGGCGAAAAGGAACCCGTATCCGATGAGGGGGCGGCCTGTGATAAGCCCCTGGCCTTGGGCAAACCTGGAACCATAACCGAGGAATTCAAACGCCGCCTTGCCTCACGGGAACCCGTTCCGGGGGAGGCGAAAGCCGAAGCGCCCAATACGCGGGAGGAGCTTCCCCCCCAGGCGGAGCTGGTCCGCCGGATGTTTAACGGCACGGTAATCCGCTGCCCGCGCCAGGCAGGAGATGCAGATGCAGATCAATCCTTTTGATATTTTAAAAAACGCTCAAAACCTCCAGGAAAAATTGGGCAACATATCCGTAACCGGTTCTTCAGGGGGCGGCATGGTGGAAGTAACCCTGAACGGGCGCATGGAGGTGCTCGCGGTGCGTATTAGCCGGGATGCCCTGGGTTTGCAGGATCAGGGTATGCTGGAAGACCTCACCGGTTCGGCCTTTACCAACGCCATAGAAAAAATCCGGGGAGCGATTACCCGGGAAATGGGCGCCTTGGCGGGCAGCCTGGGCATGTTTCCCGGATTCGGCGCTCCCGGAGCGCTTTGACGGCGGACGGCTCTGGTGCGATCCCCCTCCCCTTCCGGCGGACGGCCCGCTTCCCCAAGGCTCAACGCCATTGACCGCCTGGCGGCCCTCCTTACCAGGCTTCCCGGCATCGGGAAGAAGAGCGCCTTTCGGATGGCCTATCATATCCTGGACGCGGACCCCGGTTATAGCCGGCTCTTGGCCGGGGAACTAGCCGGCCTGCATCAAACCATAAAACGCTGTTCCCGGTGCGGCGGTTTTACCGAATCTGACCCCTGCCCTATCTGCGGCGATCCGGGCCGGGACTCTTCGCTGCTCTGTGTGGTGGAACGGCCTCAGGATGTCCGGGTTATTGAGGAATCCCAAGAATTTCAGGGGCGCTTTCATGTGCTGGATGGGCTTATCGCCCCCTTGGAAGGGGTGGGGCCGGACAAACTTACCATCGGACGGCTGATAAGCCGTATCCGTCAGGAAGCGGTGCGGGAAGTGATTCTGGCCTTAAACCCCACGGTTGAAGGGGACACCACCGCCCTGTATCTCCAAAAACAGCTTAAACCATTGGCGGTAGAGGTTTCCCGGCTGGCATCGGGCCTTCCAGTGGGGGGCGATCTGGAATACGCCGACCGGCTTACCCTTTCCCGCAGTCTCCGGGGCCGGGTCAAAATGACCGACTAGGGCGGCGCTGATTATGGATATAATGCCCGGAAATTGCGGCTTGTATGTTCCTGGGATAGGGGAGCGTATCTTCGCCCGTATTGGTCCCGTTATCGCAAGAGATAAACGCCGCCAGCAGCATACAAACGCCCAATGCCTTTGTTTTCATGTGTTTCCTCCGTAAAGCGCCGGCACATACTGAAACGGCTGTTTCAGTATGTGCCGGTTTTTTGAAGGCCCGCGTTGAATAAGGATTCTACGCGGGTCCCGGCTTACTCCGTTTCGTCCAACACCTCAAATTCCCTTATCTTAAACGAAAATCCGTCCCCGGCGCTAGTACCGTAAGGCCAGCCGGGATCGCCGGGTTTTGGCTGAATGCGGCCTATAACAAACGATTCAGGATAATGATACTCCCTATGGTACTGTATCACCGCGCGATACCCTTGTTCCACGTCATTAGCCGCCCGCCCAATAGATTCATAGAGTTCGTCAATGGTTTTTCCGGTTAATCCAGGCTCAAAAGGGCGTTCTAAATTAATGCTGTTAAAACCGCCGTTGTTCGCTGCCGTTATTTCTGTTTCCCCAGAGGGAAGTACGGCAACTTGATAATAGGGATAGGGTTGGCCAGCGTAAGTATTTGCGATAAACCGGTAATGGCGTATCCCTTGTTTTTCCCACGCGGCCTTTTCAGCCAGGAAGACCTCATAATCAAAAAACTGGTCTTGAGCTTCTTCCCCGGGGGAGTAGTAGATTATCGAGCCGCAAGAACCAGGGGTAAAATCACCGTCTTTCATGATAATCGGATTGGGCGGCAGAGAACTTACGGCCCCGCCGGTATTGGTCCGTATCGTGAAGTAGTAGACCGCCTCTATATCCAGCCCGCCTATGGCGATGTACGGTTTGTTTGTTTCAAGAACCGTTTCACATTCGGGACTAGCGCCGTAGGAGACCGTATAGCCGTCCGCGCCTGGTTCGGCCGTCCAGATGAATCCAACATAGGGCCCGTAGATACTGTCTGTTTTGTTCTTAGGCGTCTCCGATTCGCGGAGGGGCGTATCTTCGCCCGTATTCGTCCCGTTATCGCAAGAGATAAACGCCGCCGTAAGCAGCAAGAACAATACCTTTGCTTTCATGTGTTTCCTCCTAAATATAGTGGTCTGTACGCGAAGTATGCGGACAGACCTTGGTAAAAAATCACGCCTTTTTATGGTTTTTTGGGATCAATTACCCATGTATTTGTTGAATAGTTCCCGCCTCCCCAGTGGCTGTTGGGCTCAATAATGGTTCGATTATTAGTATCAAAAATACCAAAAACATACCAGCCGTTGGATCCGCCGTCCCAGCCCATGTTGCAATGCACCATCAGGCAGTTGTTAAATTTTATAAGTACGTTTACAAGTTGGCCTGTCTGGGAATTCCGGAGGCATTCATTATACCATGTTATGTCGCCATATCCGTCTATAACCCATGCATGTCCACGCATATCTTCGTTAGAATATCCAGAGGCATACAACGGCCTGTTATTATTAAGAGCGGTCTTAATAATAGCGGGACTATTGTTCTCGTAGGTAATTGTGCTGCTAGTAGCGGTTTCAGTCAGCCATGTTACCTGAGCAACTTCTTCGATAATATACCCTATGGTTTTGAAGGCAGAATACGCGTCGTGTATATACACGCTTGCCACGCCGTTTTTATTATATGTAGCGCCAGCGAGTTTTCCAAGCTGGTACATCAGTACCGCTACTTGCCCCTTGGCCTCATGCGGGCTTGCCTTGGTGATTGCGGGCATATTCCTGATCGCGGAAAAATTGTAATTCCCCGCCCATTTTCCCACGCTGGGAATATCAAAAGCCGCAGGCTTAAAATTTGCGACAGGTTTGATATAGTTGTGGTACGCGGCAATCTGCGCCATAGCGGTCGGCCCGCATCCGGCTGTGTACGGCCCGTCCTTATATTTGATATAGTTGTTATAGGCATAAAGATCGGTATACCGCTCCCCCTGCCCCCACCGGGTAGACAAAAGAGGGCTTTTCCGTATCGTAATATCAGTCCAAAATTTGACGGCTTGCCATTCCGAACCCAGATTAACCCCGCTCCAGTGGGTCGCCAGGGCGCGGGAACCTTCCTCCTCTTGCGCCAGGGCCTTTTCCAGGGCCTTTTCCAGGGCCGCCGCTATAGCCGCTTCGTCTATGCTGTTGTACTCGGCTATGGTCGAATCAACATAGTCCTGAAGTTTCCCTTGCAAAAACGCCGTAAAATCCTCATCGGCCTTTTCCAATGACCCTTCGGCTATGGCCAGGATGTTGCCGATCCGGTCGTCGTTGCTGGCCAGTACAAAGCCCTCGTCCCCGGTTTCCGCGCCGCCCAGGGAAAATTCATAGATTTCCACCGGCCCTTCCGCCGCGCCGGGCCCGGCGGGCCGTTCCCCGCTCCGGCTGAAGCGTTCCGGCTTGCGGGGAAATTGGAAATCCATTTTACCCCCAAACAGGGAAGCTGGCTGGACATTGTCGAAGTGGAACTGTCCGCGTTAGCGGCCCAGTGTCTGGGGCCGCGGCGTACCGGTAGTATCCAGGCGCTTAACGCGCGCGCCGGGCGTTGTGATTCCGGATTTTCTGAAAATGCGATATCCAGATACCATGACGGTCGTATTGCAGTGGACGTTTTCGAACCTGAACGTGTCGGACAGCGGGTTCGGAGTGACATTGCAGTTTGACGGGCGGCCTTATTACATTCAGGCGCCGTTTTCCGAAATGACGGAATTCAAGGATCTGTCGTCAGAGTTCATGCTGCAGTTCCAACCGTCGGCCGCCAATGCGTCAGCCGAGCCCGCGCCGCCAAGTCAGGAACTGCCATTGGAAGAAAAAAAGCCGAATGATCCGCGGATACTGTCGATGGAGGAGTTTCGGAGGCGGAAGAAAGTTGATTAAATTAACAAATGACAATGAAGGTCGCGCGTTGCGCGCGTGATATTAATAAGGTCAAAATGCTGTGCATTCTGTGGGTTTAGTTGACCCTGTTCCGGCCGCCGCCGGAATGACAAGTCCTTTGGACTTGTCGAAAAACGGCTGTACTTTGTTGCAATATTTATCACATTTCACAAAAAAACGGCCGCGGGGCGGCCATGTGTTTTAATATTTATTTTAGTATTTACGATATGACATATTGGCGGGTCGCATTAAACGCCATCCGGACAGTATCGCGGACAGAGGATTTGATTTGGGCAAGCCAGCCTTTTGCTATCCAAAATCCAATTGAAGTTGCTACACCAGCTGAAGACTCGCCTGTCTTAATCTCAATAATATATTGTCCACCGTCAACAGACGCGTATGTATTTTTAGTCGTTCCAATTCTTATTTCTTTGATTTTATTTTTAAGAATTATCTTATGATCGTCGTAACGATCTGCAAGATAATTACATCCACTTATAACCTTACTAACGTCAGTATCTATATCCTCATCTGCAACGCCTTTGGTTTGGAAAATCGGAATATTGACGCCATCCAGGGTTATAACCCCCCTTGGCTTTATTTCGCACTTGCATTTATCGGTGTTGGCGTCAGCGCAATCGCATGGCAAGTAATGTGATTTTTCCGCGCATTCGCATGTCGGTTCCGGTTCTGGTTCTGGTTCCGGTTCTGGTTCCGGCTCTGGTTCCGGTTTCGGCTCCGGCTTTGGCTTTATAGTGCATTCGCATTTATCGGTTCCGGCGGCCGCGCAATCGCATGCCGCGTCGTGTTCTTTTTCCGTGCATTCGCAGTTTTTTTCCGTTGGAATTATCGGATCCGGCTTTTTCGTTTCCGGGCCCGCCTGATTCTCGCATCCCGCCGCCATGCCCAATATCGCCGCCGCCGCAATGATTCCCAGGGCTGTTGTTTTGAGTATCGTGTTATAAGTTTTCATTTGTTTTCCTTTTTTGAGGCAGCGCTGTCCGGTAAAAGACGGCCCGCGGTACGGGCAAAGCTCTCCGGGTGTATGAAAAAAGATTCAGGCGCGAATGTGTGTGTGTGTGATTATACCACAAAAGCCGGAAAACGCAAGTACCCGCATTGCCTAAAAACTTTTCTAGCCGAAAATGGGTTAATGCCTAATAACTAAAACCTAGCCGAAATCAAACCGCCGCCGCCTCCACGGCGGGCTCGCGGCATCCGTCTTCAGTGTAAACCTTTTCGCGGTGTAGCCGCAAGAGCGCCGCGACCGCGCGGTTCAACCCCT
>JAITHL010000068.1 GCA_031279975.1 Treponema sp.
TTCCGCAGCCAGTTTTCCCAAGCCGGTTTAGCCGAAAAAGTGGATATTTCCGTTACTTCCCTCTCGAACATCGAACGGGGTAATAATTTTCCACAGGCCGGAACCCTTTGTAATCTTGCTAAAGCCTTTGAAATCGAAGTCTGGGAATTGTTCCGGGGGGAAGGGTCCGGCGATGATGAAAAGACCCTCATCTCCCGTATATCCGAGGATTTTACCAAGCACGTCAATATCGCCCTTGACGAAGTTGCCAAGCAGTATATGGTTTAGCCGCTCTTCTGCCGCATAGGGGGAGGTCTTAACGACCCGCCGGCCCCTGCTTCCGTCTTCAGCATCCGCCGTTTAGAAATAACAGCGTATCACCCGTCGTCCCCCTCAATAGAGTCTGTCCGTAAAGTAACCGGCTTTATGGACAGACTCTATTGAGAAGCGCCTCTAATCCGCGGCGAACCAAAGGTTCGCAACCAGAGGTTCGTAATCCTCGGCCCCCGTTAATCAAATCGCAGGGCCAGCGCATATAAATTTTTTATGGGGGGTCTGGGGGGCCTTTCGGCCTCCCAGCGGGGGTTCCGGGGGCGGCGCCCCCGGCCCGCGCACGCGATTGAAGCGGAAAGCGCGGTTTTTGCGGAGCAAAAATGCGCCCAAAAGTTTATATGCGCTGGCCTTGAATCAAATCGCGGCCCCGCTTGACAAAATTATTTTTTTCATAATAATCCTATTAAGTCGATAGGCATTATATTTTCTACGTTGAGGCTGTTGCAAAACTTCAGTTTTGAAACAGCAGCCTCTTAAAAACGCGCGTTTCGTAAGGCTTTAGCCTGAGAAACCGCAAGAGCCCGCGCAAAACCAACCGGGTTTTGCAACAGGCTCAGCCGATAGGAGTTTTATATGGCGAGGATAGCGGGAAAATTAACCGAACTGATTGGAAATACGCCGCTCCTGGAACTTTCCAGCTACGGAAAGGACCTGGGTGTGCGGGGAAGGCTGGTGGCAAAGCTCGAATACTTTAACCCCCTGGGAAGCGTGAAGGATCGCATCGCCTTGGCCATGATCGAGGACGCCGAGGAACGCGGGCTTCTGCAAAAGGGCGCGGCGATCATCGAGCCCACCAGCGGCAATACGGGCGTCGGCCTGGCCTTTGTGGCCGCGGTCAAGGGCTACCGGATCATCCTGGTGATGCCCGATACCATGAGCGTGGAGCGGCGTAAACTCCTGGCGGCCTTGAACGCCGAGCTGGTGCTGACCCCGGGCAAGGACGGGATGCAAGGGGCGGTCCGCAAGGCCGAGGAGCTGGCGGTACAGATTCCCGGCGCGTTCATCCCCCAGCAGTTTAACAACCCCGCCAATCCGGCGGTCCACCGGAAGACCACCGCCGAGGAAATTTGGCGGGACACGGACGGGCAGGTCGCGGCCTTTGTCGGCGGCATCGGAACCGGCGGCACCATCACCGGGGTGGGGGAGGCCCTCAAGGAAAGAAATCCCCAGGTGCGGATCATCGCGGTGGAGCCCTATGATTCGGCGGTGCTTTCCGGATCAGCCCCGGGCCCCCACAAGATACAGGGCATAGGCGCGGGTTTTGTGCCCAGGGTCTTGAATCCCAATGCCTACGACGAGGTCTTTACGGTGAGAACCGGGGAAGCTTATGAGGCTTCCCAGCGGCTTGCCGCAAGGGAAGGCTTGCTGGTAGGCATCTCATCGGGGGCGGCGGCATTCGCGGCGGCCCAGGTTGCCCGGCGGGCCGAATTTGAAAATAAGATCGTGGCGGTCCTGCTGCCCGATACGGGGGAACGGTATCTGTCCACGCCCCTCTACGATGCCCTTGAAAGGCCGGGATTCTGATGCCCCGCCCTGGTTCTTCTCCCTATCCTGGCCTTTCTATAGAAGAAAAAGAAGAAAATTTTTCCCGCATCGCCAACCGGCATCCCTGCTTTTCCGGGAGCGCCGCTCTGAACCGGGGCAGGGTCCACCTGCCCGTAAGCCCGGCCTGTAATATCCGCTGCCGTTTCTGCAAGCGTTCCTTTAACAAGACCGAGGAGCGGCCTGGGGTAAGCGCGGCGCTGCTCAAACCCGCCGAGGCTGCGGCCCTGGCCGGGAGGGCCTTGGAACTCTGCCCGGAGATCACCGTGGCGGGCATTGCCGGGCCCGGCGATACCCTGGCAACAGGCCACGCCTTGGAAACCTTCAGGCTCATCCACCAGGAATACCCCGCTCTGATCAACTGCCTTTCCACCAACGGCCTGCTCCTGGAACGCCGGGCCGCCGATCTGGTCCAGGCAGGGGTAAAAACCATCACCGTAACGATGAACGCCGTGGACCCGGCGGTCCTGGAAAAAATCTGTTCCCATGTGGTTTTAGACGGCCTTGTGTATACCGGAAGAGCCGGGGCCGCGCTTTTAATTGAGGCCCAGAAGCGGGGCATAGAAAAGGCCGCCCGCCTTGGGGCGCTTATCAAGGTAAACGCCGTCCTCATCCCTTCGATAAACGGGGAGCATATCCGCGCTATTGCCCGGGCCGCGGCGGAACACGGGGCGGCGCTGATTAATATTATCCCCCTAATTCCCCAGTTTGAAATGGCGGACCTGCCCAGGCCGGGCTGTGAGGAACTCAGCCGGGCCCGCTCCGCGGCGGAGGAATGGCTGCCGGTGTTCCGGCATTGCCGGCATTGCCGGGCCGACGCCTGCGGCGTCCTGGGGCAGCGGGACCTTTCCGCGCTGCTCTACGGCGGGCGGCGGTTTGCGGAAACCTTTTCCCATGGATAAACGGCGCAGCCAGGCTGGGGGCGCATCTCCGGCATTAAACGTACTAAAATAATCTTACTCATGGAGTCGTAAGCGTATGGCAAAAGCAAAACAGATCGCTATTTATGGAAAGGGGGGCATAGGGAAATCGACCACCACGTCGAACTTGAGCGCCGCCCTGTCAAAACTCGGCTTTAAGGTGATGCAGTTCGGCTGCGATCCCAAGAGCGATTCCACCAATACCCTGCGGGACGGGGCCTATATTCCCACGGTACTGGATACCCTGCGGGAAAAGAACGAAGTGAACGCCCACGAGGTTATTTACCAGGGCTTTAACGGTATCTACTGCGTCGAGGCCGGCGGCCCGGCCCCTGGGGTCGGCTGCGCCGGAAGGGGGATCATTACCGCGGTGGAGCTGTTCAAACAGCAGCGGATATTTGAGGAACTGGACTTGGATTTTGTGATCTACGATGTCCTGGGGGACGTGGTTTGCGGCGGCTTTGCCGTGCCCATACGGGAAGGGATCGCCGAACATGTGTTTACCGTTTCATCCGCTGATTTCATGGCCGTCTACGCGGCGAACAATCTTTTCCGGGGCATACAGAAGTATTCCAAGGCCGGCGGCGCGCTCCTGGGCGGACTGATCGCCAATTCCATTAACCAGCCCTATGCGAAGGAAATTATTGACGACTTTGTGGCCCAGACCAAGACCCGCGTGGTGGAGTATATTCCCCGGTCGGTAACGGTAACCCAGTGCGAGCTACAGGGGAAAACCACGATTGAGGCGGCGCCGGATTCGGCCCAGGCGCGGGTCTATTCCAGCCTGGCGGAAAAAATCGCGGCCCATCAGGAGTCGAAAACCCCCGCGCCCTTGGAGGCCCGGGAACTGCGGGAATGGGCGGGCAAGTGGGGGCAGTACCTCCTGGCCTTTGAAACCGGCGATATACGCCGGGAATTAACCGCGAATTTATAAGGAGGACGGGATGGCATGGAGGGCCGCGCTTACCAGCGCCGACGGCGTTTTGATCAATTGGCATTTCGGCCATGCCCGTTGGTTTTATATCGCCGATATTGAGGCCGGCGGTTCGTTTACCCTGGCGGAACGGCGGGAGGCACCGCCCTGGTGCCAGGCCGGGAACCCAGAGCGGGACGCGGCGGACGGCCCTTCGTCCATCGCGGACCCTATACGGGATTGCCGGGCGGTGCTAACCGCCAAGATAGGCCCCCCGGCGCGGCGGCTGCTGGAAGCCGAGGGCCTGGCGGTTTTTGAAGGGCCTGATACCATTGAGAACGCCGTCAAACGGGCTGCCGCTTATTTAGCCTCTAGTTAGTGTCTGTTCATAAAGCCGGTTACTTTATGGACAGACCTTGCATTGCAATCCGGCGAAGCTAGATTGCAATGCGACGCCCCCGCCGGGGGGCAAAAAGGCTGCGCCTTTTTGCCGTAGTCCGCGCCCCTCCAATGCGCCGGGCAAGCGCGAAGGCGCCGCCTTGCGGGAGGAAAAGGCGGCGTGGAAAGGCAGCCGCTGCGCGGCATAGCCAAGCCGGCAACGGACGAAGGCGGAACGGAAGCCCGAAACAGGATGTTGAGGGCTGTAGTCAAGGCCCCCCGGCCCCCCTTAAAGAGAAATAGTTAATTTTACCGGGACTTAGCCGGGGCGTATGCGGTGTACCGAAGGGATGCCCCGAATATTTTTTAAGACCCCCTTGAGGTCCTTTTTCTGTTCAAGCTGCATGGTAAAAAAGCCGGTTATGCTGTTTTCATCGATTTCTTCAAGTTTGCCCTGGATCAGATGCCCCTGGTATTTACGGATAGCCCCTTCGATTTCGGAAAAAAGGTTAGAGGATTTCCGGGCCTCAATTTTGAATTTCCTTATGACATAGGCCCCGGCGTTTTCCCAGCGGGTTTCTATGCGCCTTTCCTGAAAATCGGCGGTATGGCGGAGGCTTGGGCAGTCTTTGCGGTGGATGATGATCCCCCGGCCCCGGGAAACATACCCCACTATGGGTTCCCCTAAAACCGGGGCGCAGCACCGGGCAAAGCGGATCATCATATTTTTTTCATCCTCCACCCGAACCGCAAAGATGCCGTCCTCCAGGTTCTCCCGGGGAATGGCGAGTTCTAACTGCGGTTCTATCCGCGGCGGCGCTTCGGCCTTTTTTTCGGCTTCCTTCTTTTTCGCCACCACGTTTTTTTCAAGGATAAGGGACGGATCGTTCTGCTGAAGCCAGGTCCGTATTTTACCCCGGGCCTTGGCGGTCTTGGCGAACCAAAGCCAATTCAGGCGGGGGCGGGCGTTGGCGGCGGTAAGGATTTCTACCACCTGGGTATTCTGGAGCTTCGCGTTCAGGGGAATAATGACGCCGTTTGCCTTGGCTCCGGCGCAATGTTCCCCCACAGCCGAATGTATCTGGTAGGCGAAATCAATCGCCGTGGCGCCCGCGGGCAGTTCGATAATCTTGCCCTGGGGGGTAAAGACATAAATGGAATCCCTAAGGAGTTCCCGCTTAATATCCTCCAGAAACGATTCGGAACTGAGACGGTCGCCGGCGCCGGTTTCGGCCATGTTCCAATCCTTCAGCCGGTTTACCAGGGGGAGATCCTCAAGGCGGATCAGCTCGCTGGTGGAGCCCTTTTTATAGAGCCAATGGCTGGCAATCCCATATTCAGCCACCCGGTGCATATCCCAGGTGCGTATCTGTATCTCCAGGAGCCGCCCTTCGCCCATGACCGTGGTATGGAGGCTTTGATACCCGTTGGATTTCCGCATGGCGATATAGTCCTTAAACCGCCCGGCCTGGGGTTTCCAAAGCCGGTGGACCATGCCCAGGAGGGTATAGCAATTTTCCACGCCGCCGCAGAGTATTCTAAGGCCGAATAAATCATAGAGGTCCCCAATCCCCTTGCCCCGCTTGCGCATCTTTTGATAAATCGAATAGAAATGTTTGGCCCGGCTTTCCACGGTTATGGGGATGCGCAGCAGGCCGGCCTCCCGCAGCAGGGCATCCCGGGCCTGGTTGAGGTAGTCCTGCCGTTCCTCCTTTTTAAGGGCCACAATCGCCTTGATCTGGGCGAAAACCTCACGGTTCAACTGTTTTAAGGAAAGGTCCTCAAGTTCGTCCTTCATCCAGGAAATACCGAGCCGGTCCGCCAGGGGCGCGTAGATATCCAGACATTCTTGGGCAACGCGCTTCCGTTCCGCCTCAGGGCGGCCGTCCAGGTTCCGCAGGGTATGGAGCCGGTCCGCCAGCTTGATGAAGATAACCCGGATATCCTTGACCATGGCAAAGAGCATCTTGCGGATATTCTCCGCCTCCTGGATGGTTTTATCTTTGGCTGAAATGCCGGCTATCCGGGTTATCCCTTCGATCATATTCCGAATTTGCGGCCCAAACTGTTTTTCCGCTTCAGCGGCTTCCAGAAGTTTACGCTCCAGAAGGGGCAGCAGCAGCGCGGTGATGATGGTATCCCCGTCTAAACGCAGTTCCCCCAGTATTGCCGCCACGCCCCGCAAGGCGTCTTCCAGTATGGCAAGCCCGTCGGATTTTTGGTTCTCCAGGATATGTCCGGCCATCCATTCCAGAGCGCCCCGGAGCCCTTCCTGTTCGGCGGCTGGATAGCGGGCTAAGAAGGGGGCCGGGTATTCCGGTTTTTTTTCAAGGCCGCTGTTAAGATACCCGCGCATGATTATCCCATACGGCGCGGCGGGTATCTTCCCCCAATAACCCGTTCTTGCTGGGAAAGGTCTTGGTAGGTTTGCAGGTCCCCGTAGCCCCGGTCCCGCAACAGGACGGCAATGGCCGGCATCTGCCGGGGATCGGCTTCTAAGAGCAGGACGCCGCCGGAAACAAGCTGATCCGGCCCTTGGGCAATGATCCGGCGTATCAGGTCCAGGCCGTCGCCCCCGCCGTCCAAGGCAAGCCGGGGTTCCCGGCGTATTGCCGGGTCCAGGCTTGCTATGATGCCGGTGGGCACATAGGGGGGATTCGAGACGATGAGATGAAAGGGCCCGCTGAAGCCGCCGGAACCGGGGCGGCCCAATCCCGCAAACAGATCGCTTTCCCCAAAGCATATTCCCCCGTCAGGATGCTCCGGGGCGCTTCCCAGAAGCCGCCGCGCGTTTTCCCGGGCAAGCCGGAGCGCCTGGGGGGATATATCCGAGGCGTAGAGGCTCGCTTCAGGACATTCATGTTTGAGGGATACGGCCACCGCGCCGGAACCGGCGCCGAGATCGAGGACCTTGGGTGCGGGGGCGCCCAGTTCCTGGAAGGAGCGCAGGTATTGGAGGGCCGCTTCAACCAGGGTTTCCGTATCCGGCCTGGGGATCAGGACCGCTTCGGTTACTAGGAAATTGAGGTTTCTAAATTCCCGGTATCCCAGGATATAGGCCGCCGCCTCCCCCGCAAGCCGCCGCTGGAGGGATTGCCTGAAGGATGCCTCGACAGCCCCGGAAAGCTCCTGGAGATCGGCCAGGTAAAGCCCGGCCCGGTCAAGGCGCAGCAACGCGCCCAAGAGGAGTGACGCATCCAGGAAGGGACTTGCGATACCCTGGGCCCGGAGCCGGGCCGCCCCTAAGCGCAGGGCTTCCCGGATGGTCATGACACGTTGGCCCGCAACGATTCTTCCCGGGCGGATAATTTCAGGGTGTCGAAGAGTTCGGTCAAATCCCCCTGCATGATAAGTTCCAATTTATAGAGGGTTAAATTGATACGGTGATCGGTCATGCGGTTTTGGGGGAAATTATAGGTACGAATCCGTTCCGACCGGTCCCCGCTGCCCACCTGGATTTTCCGGGCCTCGGCCCGTTCTGATTGGGCCTTGGCCTCTTCCAATTCGTAGATCCGCGCCCGGAGTATCCGCATGGCCTTAGCCTTGTTTTTTATCTGGCTCTTTTCATCCTGACAATGGACCGTTACCCCCGTGGGGATATGGGTTATCCGCACCGCCGAATCGGTGGTATTCACGCACTGGCCCCCCGGCCCCCCGGCCCGCATGACATCGATCCGCAGGTCCTCCTGCCGGATGTCAATTTCCGTTTCATCCGCCTCAGGCAGCACCGCCACCGTAACGGCGGAGGTATGGATACGGCCCGACGCTTCGGTGCTGGGGACCCGCTGCACCCGGTGCACCCCTGATTCATAGCGCAGGTTTTCATAGACATTCCCGCCGCTGATGGAAAAAACGATCTCCTTAAACCCGCCCAATTCAGTTTCGTTGGAACTCATGATCTCAAATTTCCAAGCCCGGTTTTCCGCGAACCGGGCGTACATGCGGAAGAGGTCCGCGGCAAAGAGGGCCGCTTCTTCCCCGCCGGTACCCGCCCGTATCTCCATGATGATATTCTTTTCATCCAACGGGTCCTTGGGGATCAGGAGGAATTTGAGCTTATCCTCCGCGTCCTTGAGCCTGATTTCCAGGTCCCGAAGCTCATCCTTTGCCAATTCCCGCATTTGCGGGTCCTTTTCATCCTGCAACAGGGATTTCGCGTCCTCAAGCTGGGCGGCTAAGGCTTCGATCTCCCCTTGGGCTGAAGAAATCAAAGACAATTGGGCGTATTCCCGCATCGCGTCCCGGTATTTATGCTGATCCCGCGCCAGCGCGGGGTCCTGGATCAGGAGCGCCACCTCTTGATAGCGCTGTAAAAGGCTTGTTAAGCGTTCATTCACCATGCCGTTCCTCATAAAAGGGCTTTGAACCGGCCCTTCGGCCTTGAGTATACCAAAAGAATGGAGCCCCGGCAATTAGCGCTTGCCGCTGCCGGGGGGCCGGGGGCCTCTGGCCGCTCTGCGGGGGTTCTACCCCCGCAACTCCCCCGCCGGGGGGCCGAAAGGCCCCCCGGTCCCCCCGCCTGTAGGCTAATTGGATTTAATCAGTGTTTCCCTAGTGCCGATAGAATTTATTTGATACACTAGAGCCATGCGATGGTTTGACCTATTACAACAAAGGGCTTCCCAGGGAGCGGCCTTCCTGAAGCGGGAAGGGGCGCGAAAACGGCATCGCCGGGCTGTTATCAGCCTTGCCGCCGGAGCGGTTCTGGCGGCCCTGATCCTGATAACGCTCGCCTTCATGAGCGGGCGCGGGCCGGAAGCCGGCGGCGGGCCGGATGATCTGTCCGGGCTGTTTAAACCCCGGACCATACTCGCGGAGGAGCTGTTTCTGGCGGAGGAGCCGGACTTTGTTCCCCCGGTGATTCTGGAGCGGGAACGGCGGGATGCCTGGACTCCGGCGGACGCGGAACCCTATTGGCTGGACCCCCTCAAGGACGGGGCGGAACCCTATACCCGTATGCTCTATACCGCGGTGGATACCCTTATGGAGCGAATCCCATGATACAACGGCATATTGGTTTAGGCGTGATTCTTTGCCTGCTGGGGAAGGGCCTTCCCTTGGTCCGGGCCGATGGAAATCCGGCGGTCCCCGGGATTTCGCCCCGCGCGGCTGGGGAATACGCGGAGGTCTTTGTTCCCCCGGCGCATCCGGGCGCCTTGCCCCGTCAAGCGGGCGGCGGGGAACCGGACCCCCAGGGCGCGCTGGCGCAGCAGCAGCCGCTTTCTCCCGGCCAGGAGGAAGCCGCGGCCCAGGAGGGGATAAACTATTCCCGTATTGTGCAGCTGCGGGAGGGGCAGGTTCTGGAAATTCCCTTTAGGGAATCCGGGTGGGTGTATCTTGGAGAAATGAAGTCCCAGCGGGGATTGGAATATAGTTCCCGCCGGCCTGATCCTGAGGGGCAGAGTTTTGTGTTCCGGGCTGAAAAAGCCGGGGTCTACGCCCTTAAATTCTATAAGCAGGATTTTATCCGGGACTATATCATCAATGATTATGTGCAAGTGGCGGTAACCGCGGCCCCAGGGCAAACAAAAAGCGCTTCCCAAGAGGAGCCGCGGGTTATTGCCGGCCCCCGGTGGCCCTTGCTCCCCGGCGGGGAGGATACGGGAAGCGAGGCGGCGTCTGCCGGGCCTGCCGCCCCTCCCCCGTCCCAAGGCGCGCGGGGTCCCAGCGCTGATGCGCCCGAGCCGTCTTGGGAACCCACCCAAAGGGCGGCTTCCGGCCTTCCCCCGGAGCCGCCCCCGGTTCCGGAAGCCGCTCCGGCGCCGGCGGCTTCAGCGCAAAATCTTGAAGAGCGCCTCCAGGCGGTCCGCGCTGAATATGAGGCGGGCCGTATCATCCCCGGCCTTGAGTTGCTGGGGCAATTCAAGGAACAGTACCCCTTGGGCAGCGATGAGGCGTGGTGGTTCTATGGCCGGTTATTGGAGGCCGTCAGCCCAAGCCGGGACATACGGAGCGCCCTGGATTACTACCGCCGTTTGATTAAGGAATACCCCCAAAGCCCCCGGTATATGGATGCGAAAAGAAGGATAAACTATTTGGAACGCTTCTATTTTATGATGCGCTAACCCGCCCCGCTCCCCAGGGCAGTTGTTCGAGTGCGCGGCAGCGTTCTTGAAACGCCGGCTCCCGGCAGTCCCGCGGGCGGGGCAGGCCGATGGGGATGGCCGCGTGGATCGCGCCGTTGCGCATGTGGATAACCTGATCGGATAAATACACGGCCTCTTCAATGTCATGGGTTACGAGGATGACGGTCATCCCCAGGGACTTCCAAATTTCCCCCAGCTCTTCCCGCAGTTGTTTCCGGGTAAAGGCGTCCAAGGCGCTGAAGGGTTCATCTAATAGGAGCAGGTGGGGCTTGCGGCAGAGGGTGCGGGCAAGGGCGGCCCGCTGGGCCATGCCGCCGGATAAACTACGGGGAAAGGCGTCTTTCCATGCCCCAAGGCCCACCAGATCAAGGTTCCGATGCAGGTCCGCCGTATCCTGGGGCCGGCGTTTTGCCGGAAACGCGAGCCGGAGGTTTTGTTCCACCGTAAGCCAGGGCAGCAGGCGGGGGTCTTGAAACATGACGCCCAAACGGGGGGATTCCCCCGCTGGGCCGCTTAGTTTGAGTTCCCCGGCATCCGGTTTTTCCAGACCGGCGATAAGTTTGAGGAGGGTGGTTTTTCCACAGCCGCTCTTGCCCACTATGCCCACAAAATCACCGGCGCGGCAGCGGAGGTTTGCCTCCTTGACCGCCGGGATTTCAGCCTCCCTATGCCAAAAGGAACGGCTCAAGCCGGAAACGGCGAGATCAACCATCAATCCCCCCGGTCCGGTCTTCTTGGCCCCGGGAAAAGACCCGATGGGCAAGGTGAAACAGGGCGTCAAAGAGTATACCCATAGCGCCGATGGTTATGATGCCCACAAAGGCCTGATCTATCCGGGCCATTTCCTGGGCGTCGCTTATGAGATACCCTAAACCCGAGGCGGAAGCGAATAATTCAGCCCCCAGCAGGGAGCGCCAGGCATAGCCGAACCCAAGCCGCAGGCCGGCGCTGATATGGGGAAACGCCCCGGGAAGCAGGATATACCAAAGCCGCCGGAAAAATGAAAGCTCCAGGGATTCCGCCAATTCAAACCACCGCCGGTCTATGGCGTCAAACCCGCTCAGGGCGTTGAGAAAAACCGGAAAAAAGGTGGCCAGCACAATAACCGCCCGTTTTGAGGCTTCCCCCAGGCCGAACCAGAGGATCAGCAGGGGGATCACCGCCAAAGGCGGAACCGCCCGGAGGAACGCAAAAACCCCCTGGAACCATGGTTTGAGGGCCGGGCATTGGTGAAAGAGAAAGGCCAGGGGAAGGGCGGCAAAGACCGAAACGCCGTAGCCGCCGGCCACCCGCAGCAGGCTTACCCCTATATGCCGCCCCAATTCCCCGCCCCGCAGGAGCTGGAGCGCCGTGGCGGCAACCCGTCCCGGCGAGGGGATCAGGTAGGGGTTTACCAGATGGAACCGGGCGGCTAGGCCCCAAAACAGCAGTATGAGGCCCGGAAGCGCCAGGGGGCTTCCCAGAGCGGCGGCGCGCTTGAACAAGGGTCTGCCTCATGCCTTACCGCGTGGCGGCCCAGGCTTCGGAACGGATAAAATCCCCGGGATTGACGGGCTGGACGATCATGCCCTGTTCCAAGAGGAATGCCGCGTCCGCCCGCATACCCGCCAGGTCCTCCGGGGTAAAGCGGGAATCCATGCCGTTCCACGCATAGAGTTCTTGCGCGTCCTCCAGGGATATCCCCTGGGCCGCCGCGCCGATGGCAAGGGCCGCTTCGGTATTATCCAGAATCCAGCGATAGGCTTCCATCTGGGTTTTAAGGTAGAGTTCCAGCAATTCAGGGTATTGCCGCGCAAAGGCGGGGCGGACTGCGGTTGCCAGCAGGGGCTTAACATAGCCGTCCGCGGTAAACAGCACCCGCAGGCCCGCTTCTTTTCCCCGGATGATCATGGCCGCGGCTTGCAGTGCCCCGTCAGCCGAACCGGAAAGCAGGGCGGCGCGGGCCTCAGGCAGGTCCATGGAAATAAACGTTATATCCTTGGGCCTCATGCCCTCTGTTTGTAAGGCGGCTAGCAGCATTTGGTGCAGCACCGTTCCCTTGGGGCCGGCAATGGTTTTCCCCCGCAGCTCCTGGATAGACCGGGGCCCGCCGGGGCCGGTTACCAGCGCGAAGGTCCGGCTTGGGCGGCTTACCATGGCGGCAATCTCGACCCGGTTCCCCGCGGCGTTTGCCAGAAGCACCGATATACTGTTAATAACCGGCGCTATATCCAGGGAACCGGCGGCCATTGCCTGGGTTTGATAGGCGCCGGAATTAATATGATGCCAAGCAATCCGTATATTCTTCTCCCTGAAGGCCGTTTCCAGCATGCCCCGTTCTTTCATAACCATAAGCTGGATATTGAAGGGGGACTCGGCATAGGAAACCGCGATTTCCTGGGGATACCGCTCTTTCTTGGCCCCGGGGAAAACAAGCGTTGAACCCAGAAAAAAGCAGCAGATCAGACCCGCCCATCCTAATCGATCCATAAAAAATACGCTCCCATAAGGTTTTTCCCTAAGTATTATCCATAGGGGCCTATGGTTTCAATATTTTATCCATAATAGACCGCAGGGCGTTGCAGCTGCCGCAATGGGACTGTACCAGGGTAATGGCCTTGTTTGCCGCCGCCTTTTTCTTGGCGATTTTGATCATATTATGCGACACCGGATGGGTAAAAAGGATGATCACATCAGGACATCCGATAAGGCATTCCAAATCGCCCTTGGGCTGGGTGTAAATTTTCGCCTCGCAGTGGTATTCCCGGCAAATATCCCGGTACCGGCATACCATCCGGTCGTTTCCGCCAATTATAACAACGCTCATAATTATACCTCCGTCAATGAGTTAGCCGTTACTAACTCATTGAACTTAGCATAGGCTAACATTTATGTCAAGCGAAACCCCAGGGGGCGCTGCCCGCTATCAACAACTTAAGGGGGGACCGGGGGCGTTACGGCCCCCCGCCGCCCCGGTTGCTTAGAGCCGTTTTGCCACGGCGTCAATGAATTCCCAGGAATTGAGGAACCTTTCAGGCGCGGGTTCCGCAAGCCCGGCAAGATCGCCGGTCATATCCCCTTCCGCGACAGCCCGCAGGGCCGCCTGTTCCAACTTTTTGGCAAAGGCGGCCAGTTCCGGCGCGGCGTCCAGCTCCGCCCGTTTGGCCAGAGCGCCGGACCAGGCGAAGATTAGGGCAATGGGATTGGAACTCGGTTTTTCGCCTTTTTGCCAGCGGTAATAGTGCCGCTGTATCGTGCCGTGGGCCGCTTCGTATTCCACCGCGCCGGAAGGGGAAACCAGCGCGCTGGTCATCATGGCCACGCTTCCCGACGCGCTGGCGATGAGATCGCTCATCACATCGCCGTCGTAGTTCCGGCAGGCCCAGAGAAACCCCCCTTCGCTTTTGATCATCCGGGCCGCGGCGTCGTCGATGAGGGCGTAGGAATAGGAGACCCCCTCGGCATCGCATAGTTCCTTGAACTCGGTTTCGTATATGCGGGCGAACAGCTCCTTGAACCGTCCGTCGTAGATTTTAGAAACCGTGTCCTTGGCGGCGAACCAGACCGGCAGTTTTTCCCCGATGGCATAGCGAAAGCAGGAACGGGCGAAGTTCTTGATCGACTCATCCAGATTGTACATTCCCTGGACGACGCCGCCGCCTTCCAGGTCAGCCACCGTGATCCGCTGTTCCGCCCCGCCCCCCGCCGGGGTATAGACCAGTTCCACCCTGCCCGGGCCGGGTATAGGGAGTTCCGCCGCCTTGTACTGATCCCCATAGGCGTGCCTGCCGATGACAATGGGTTTTTTCCAGGTTACTACCGAAGGCTTCACCCGGGGGGCTGTAATGGGTTTGCGGAACACCGTGCCGTCCAGCAGGGCCCTGATAGTCCCGTTGGGGCTGGGAAAGAGGTTTTTGAGAGAATATTCCGCCTGGCGGGCCGCGTTGCTGGTAATGGTGGCGCATTTTACCCCCACCCCCAGCCGCTGGATGGCTCTTGCCGCCTTGACCGTTACCCCGTCGCCGGTGGCCTCCCGGTTCATGATCCCCAGATCGTAATACTCAGTTTTAAGCTCCACAAAGGGCAGGAGCAGTTTTTCTTTTACCAGTTCCCAGAGGACCCTGGCCATTTCGTCCCCGTCAAGTTCGGCGATGGGGTTTTTTTGATGAATGCGATGCGCCATACCATTCCTTGCAAAAAGTTTTTAGGAACGCTGATCACCGCGGGCTTTTAAACATGATCCACGGATTTCACAGATTATAGTATCTTAAATCCGTGTCGAACCAGGGTTCGCAATCCGCGGCCCCTTTAAAAATACCTGGGCCAAGCTATGTTCCTTATGGACTATACGATGTTTAGGCCGGGGAAGTCTTCCCACTGTCAAGGCCAGCGCATATAAATTGTCAATTCCTTATAGGAAAAGGAATTAGGTTTTTTTGCTATTTTGCTCGTGATTTTGTTAAGGGGAACTGCCAATGCGCCGCGGCTTACCGGCTGTCCCGGCCTCGCGGGGAGCGGCGTCCGGGACAGCCGGTAAGCCGCCGGTTCATCCCGTCCGGACATACCGCTGGCCGCTGTTCATTGCGGAATACCGCATAGCGCGCTCGCCCTGCATTCCCCCCGGCGCCCGTAATGCCTAAAAACAAAACCTAGCCGAAAAAGCGGATGCCTAAAAACTAAAAACCTAGCCCAAAGTACACTGGTTGCTAAGAGGTAACCAAGTGAAACACAAAGGACTAGGTATG
>JAITHL010000018.1 GCA_031279975.1 Treponema sp.
GGAAAGGTTTTGAACACTTTAAGCAAAAAGTATTATGGAGCGTCATCGGTTATAATATCAGAGTTTTGACTGCCGCATTCCTGGCTAAAATGGTGACTTTATAGACAGACACTAATTAATGATCCATTTACTTTGATGGCAATGCCGTCTATACCCATATCCTCCGGGCCGCCGACATTCACATTTTCAAATAACTCACTATCGCCGTTAAAAGCATCCGGCTGATGGCCTGTTAGGATGGTATAGTTTACAAACCGCTCAAACGCGGCGCTTTCCGGCAAACCATCTAAATCCATTTTTTCACGAAATTTTTCAAACTTTGCTTTTATAATAGGTTCCATAAAACGCTGACGCGCCCCTTAAAACTAAAATTTAATTTACAATACTATGCTAGCATCATCCTGTCAAGGTAAAAATCATCCGGGAATACAAGACGTGTTCCAAAACCCGGTTGGTTTCGGAACACGTCCCGCGGTTTCTCAGGCTAAAGCCTGCGGACTAAAATCCGGTGAAACCGCGTTTTTAAGCGGAAGCTGTTCTGAAACTGAAGTTTCAGAACAGCTCTATTCATCCCCTGGCGCCGTCCGTATGCAAGGAACCCCAAACGGCAAGGACCCCGCGGGCGAGGCTTCCCCAGGGCGCTTCCCCGGCGTATAGTAGAGGAACTATGGCTTCGACCCTCTCGCCGTACCGCTTGGGAAAAGCGCGGGACCTGTACAACCTCTTCAACGTGTTTAACGCTTTTTCCTGGGCCCTGCTGTCGGGTAATTTTATTACCCTCTTTGCGATGCGTATGAACGCCTCCTCCACCTACCTTGGCCTCCTCAACGCTATGGTGTACGCCTCTTTTTTCTTCCTGCCCCTGGGAAAATGGATCGCCCAATGGATTCCCCTTATTCGGATTTACAGCGCCGCCTGGATACTCCGGGCCCTGGCCATGACGCCCCTGGCCGCCGCTCCGGCCCTGGCCGCCGCGGGACGGCAGGGCTTGGCCCTGAACTTGACCTTCCTTGGGGTTATGATATTCCACCTGTTCCGGGGCGTCGGGATGATCGGTAATAACCCGGTGCTCAACGAACTGGCGTCCGGGCCGGACCGGGGGAGCTACCTGACCCGGATTCAGGTGATCAACAGCGCGGTGGGCATGTTTGCCAGTTTCGCCATTGCCGTCCTGCTGGGCCGGAACCCGCCTCTCTTCCTCTATGGGGCCCTCATCGTCCTGGGAATCATTGGGGGGATATGCAGCGGCGTCCTGGTCCAGCGGATACCTGAACCGGCGGCGTCTTCGGCTGAGGACCAGCCCCGGTTTTGGCGGGCCCTGGGGGAGGCGGTTTCCCGCCAATCGATCCGGCACTTTATGCTTATCCTCTTCCTCCTGGCCTTTACCTCGGCCATAGCCCGCATTTTCGTGGTGGTCTACAGCCGGGAGGTGTTTCAGCAGGGGGACGGCATGGTTGCCCTGTACACCGTGTTCGGCGGCCTGGGGGTTCTGATGATCGGGCTGCTTGTCAAGTTTCTTATAGACCGGATCGGCGCGAAACCCATCTATATTATTTGCACCATTACCGCCTTCCTCAGCATACTGCCCATTATCTTTTTCCCCGCCGGCGCGGTGGATACGACCGCCACGGTGGCGCTCTTTCTAGCCTTTCTCCACTTTGCCATCAACTTCGGATTCCTCGGCGCCGAAGGGATTGCCCAAACCTATTTCCTGGCCCTCATTCCGCCGGCCTATGTCCTGGATATGGGCATCCTGTACTTTCTGGTGTTCGGCGTTGCCGGGGCGGGGGGCTCCTTTATCGCGGGCCTGGCGCTGGACCTCTTCGCAAGTCTGGAGATAACCCCGTTTATTGCCTATAAGATACTCTATGCCCTGCTGGCCGTCCTGACCGCCCTTGCGCTGATCCTCCAAAAACGGCTCCTGCCGCTCAACTCCCTGCCCTTTCATGACGCTGTGGAGATACTCTTCTCCTTCCGGGACCTCAAGGCCATTACCCTGCTGGACCGGCTCAATAAATCCTCCGGCGCGGCGGAGGAAGAGGCCCTGCTGGAGGCCCTCCAGGACACGCCCTCCCAATTATCCATCCAGGGGCTCTTAGAGCGGACCCGCTCGCCCCGGCTTGCCGTGCGGTCCGAGGCTATCCGGGCCCTGGGCGCCATGAAAACCCTGGATGAGCGGGTGGAAGCGGTTCTGTTACAGGACCTGATCGCCAATCCCTATACCACCGCCTATATATCCGCCCGCATATTGGGGCTCCGGGGGTATTCCCCGGCCATACCGATACTCCGGGAGCTGGCGGATTCGGAGGACTATATGCTGGCCGGGGAAGCGGTTATCGCCCTGGCCCGGCTGAACGACGAGGTCTTCCGGCCCCATATCGAGGCCCTTGTGTTGGGAACCGGCAATCCACGGCTCAAGATTATGGGGGTCCAGGCATTCGGGCTCTATCAAAACCCCCGCTCCCTCTCCTCATTGCTGGAGGCGCTGCGGGATAAAGACCCGCCCCCCTATCTCCGGGACGAAACGGTGCTTGCCATGGCAAGCATACTGCGCATACAGGACCAATTCTATCCCCTCCTGATCCGGTTTCTCGCCGGCCCGTCCCTCTTGGAAGCCCTGGCCATGGATGAGGTTGAATCCGCCCAGGAATGTTATTACGCCTCCCTGGGGGGCCGGAAAACGGCGGAACGGGCGGGGCGGAAAAGACCCGCCGCCGCTTTGGGGAATACCCTTGCCGCGTCGTTGCGGGACGCCGCGCTTTCCTATGTCCGGGAAACAAACGGCGCCCCCCTGTCCCAATGGATACGCGGCCTTCCCGAAGAGGGGGCTGATATTTTGGCCCAGACCATTTTAGGCGAGGCGGTTCTGGATGACGAGCTGGCTTCCTACAAACGCCTGCGGCTGCTGATTGTTCAATGGTCCGCCTACTGCCTGCGGTCCCTGGGGAAGCGCGGCGGACGGCATAAGGCCCCCCGGTCAACAATATAAGAAGATAAGCGGGGGAAGTCGCGTACCCCTGGGGTACGACCCCTACGGGCGCTGCGCGGCAGCGCCCTACCCCCTCTGCGGGGGCTGCTAAAACTCCTATGTTTTATGTCAAGAGGCCTGTAACAAGGACTCCCATCCCGCCAATTTGTAGCGATAAAACTTCTTCGCCAATTCCCCGCGGGCGGCATCGGCGTACATCTGGCGGCGTT
>JAITHL010000027.1 GCA_031279975.1 Treponema sp.
GTGGCGGACGAGAATGACCCCACGATTCAGATGGCCCAGATGCTGCGGGCCATGGGGCAGACTGAGATGCCTGACATCAAGCCGATTCTGGAGGTGAACGGCGAGCATCCGATTGTGGCGGGGCTGAAGCAGGTGGATGACGAGGCCCGCATCGCCGATGTGGCGGGGGTTCTGCTGGATCAGGCCCTTTTGGTGGAGGGGGCGAAGCTCAAAGACCCCGCGGATTTTGTGAAACGGCTGAACCGTCTGCTGGCCGCGCCCTGCTCAGGCTAAAGCCTTCGCGCATGTGTGCTAATAGGGGGGTATTACGAGCGCTACGCCGTGCCGCATGGTCTCGCTCAACGCCCTGCGGGCGCGGCTGCTGGGCGGGCTAGGGGGTCATGGCCTCCGACGCTCACGCCCACCCTTCAGATATAAAAGCCGTGTTTCCCGGCGCCGAAGATGAGCGTCTGCGTCTCGGCGCCGCCTGCGCCGCAAGCGCCTGGAACCGGGCCGGGTTTGAATACCACCAGCGTCTGGCGGAACAGGCGCGGGAACAGGGAGGAGCGCCCCTGGCCCTCTGTTTCGCTGTACACCCCCAACTGCCGGCGGCGGTGAACAGCCGGAACATCGAGGCCGGAATGGTCGAGCAATCTCTGAATACCTTGGCGGTTTTGGCGGAAAGCGGGCAGCTCGATGCCATTGGGGAAACCGGCTTTGATCTCTATGACCGCTCCTTCCGCGATACGGAAGCCGCGCAGGACGCGCTGTTCGCCGTTCATCTGGACATAGCCTTGGAGCGGCGGCTTCCCCTGGTATTCCATATACGCCGGGCCATGCACAAGGTCTTCGCCCATAGCGCGGCCCTCAAGCGCCTGCCCGCCGTGGTATTCCATTCGTACCCGGGTACCTTGAGCGAGGGTGAATCCCTGCTCCGCCGGGGCGTCAACGCCTATTTTTCCTTTGGCGCGGCCATCGCCATGAACCACAAAACCGCAGCGGAAGCCTGCGCCCGGCTTCCGGCGGAGCGGCTGCTCACCGAGACTGACGCTCCCTATCAGCCGCCCCGGTGCGCGGCATTTTCCCGCTGGCGGGATCTGGGGGAGACGCTGCGGACCCTGACGGAACTGCGGCGGGAGGATAGCGCCGCGGACCTGGAAGCGCGTATCGACCAAAACTGGCGGCGGGTATTTATGGAGGAGCGGTAAACCCATGGCGCGTGATCTTCAGGCCCGGCTGCGGCGCATCAGAGCGGCTTCCCTTCCCCAAGCCCCGGAAGGCGGAAAGAAACGCCTGTTTCTCCCCTGCCCCGCAGCTGAACTTCCCGCCGGGTTTCCCTCCGAATGGACCCCGGCGGCGCGCTGGACGCTCCGGCGCGAGATCGAGTTTGATTTTCCCCGGCCTCTGCCCCAGCCCCTGCCCCCGGCGCTGGGCATTCTTGTCCCGGATATGGGCCGCCGGCTGCCTGAATTGGAAGAGCTGCTGTTCTTCGATCTGGAAACGACCGGACTTTCCGGAGGGGCGGGGACGGTAGCGTTCCTGGCGGCATTTGGACGGTTTGTTTCCGCCCCGGCGCCCGCGCCCGCACGGCTGCGGATCGAGCAATACCTGCTTCTGGATTATCCGGGAGAGTACGAGTTCCTCCAGACTCTGCTCCCCCATTTGTCCAGCGGGAGTCCGGTGGCGGTTACTTACAACGGTAAGACTTTTGACGCGCCGCTCCTGACTACCCGCTGCCGGATGACAGGGATCGAGCCGCCGGGATTCGCCCACGCCGATCTGCTTCACCCGGCACGGCGGCTCTGGAAGCGGCTGCTCCCTTCCTGTTCCCAGGCCGTTATCGAGACCGCGATTTTGGGTCTGGACCGGGACGGGGATCTGCCGGGAGCGATGGCCCCGGAGATGTGGTTTTCCTTTCTGCGGACTGGTGAATGTCAGGGGCTGCTGGAGGTCTGCGGCCACAACGCCAGGGATATTCTTGGCCTGGCCCATCTCTTTGCGCTGATGGCGTTCATCGCCCTTGATCCGGTCAAGGCGGCAGAAACCGTCCGCTACGATATTGAAGCTCTTGCCTTGCGCTGGCGGCGGGTGACCAGGCGGCCCGGCAGGCTGCGCGGGGAAGCGGAGGACGCTGCGGGCCGGGCCCTGATGGAAGCCGCGTTTGCGCGGGGCTATCCCCGTCCAGGTTATGCGCTCTGCCGCGCTCTGGCCGTTGACGCGGAATGGCGGCAGGGAGACATCGCTTCGGCTTTGGCCTATACCCGCACGGCCATATCCCTGGAAGGGCTCCCGCTGGCGGTTCAGCAGGATTTGTCCCGGCGGCTGGAGCGTCTGATCAGGCGGCCCGGCAGAGAACAGTGAACTCGCGGCAGGCGGGGGCATAAGCAGTTCCCCGTAAATAGCGGCAAGGTTTGAAACGGCCTCTCCAAAAAATTCTCTGAGAAATTCTCTTGACAGACATTGCGGCGGCAGTTATCATAGAAAGAGCAGGTTAACCGATTAACTTGTATAGGTGTATGCAGAAAAACGTTACGATTGCGGACATAGCTAGGGAAACGGGAGTCTCTACCGCCACAGTTTCCTATATTCTCAACGGGAAAAAGTCTATCTCCAGCAAGACAAAGGAAAAAGTCTTTGCGGCCATTGAAAAACTTGACTATGTACCCAGCATTAACGCCCGCAGCCTTTCCACCCGCGATTCGTTTCATATCGGCGTGTTCATCCCGCAGACCGAACCGGGAGGCAGCCTGATGTTTGAAAATATGTTCTACGGGGAAATCCTCAGCGCCATCGAATACGAAGCGCGTACGCAGGGTTACCATATCTTCATTTCCGGGAGGGGCGTTGATGAAAGCTGCTTCTACCTTGCCCGCAGGCGGAACCTTGACGGAATCATCGCTATCGGGGTGTATCAGGACGAAGGCTTCCTCAGCATTGAAGACAGCGGCGTCCCGCTGGTCCTGGTTGACAGCTATTGCAATGAGTCCCCCCACAACGCCGTGAGAATTGACGATCATTACGGCGGTTATCTTGCGGCGCGTTTTCTCCTTGACCGGGGGCACCGGAACATCGCTTTTTTTTCAGGCAGGCAGCGGGACAACGGCGTTATGCAAAAACGCTTTGAAGGCTACCGTCAGGCGCTGGCGGAACAGGGCGCGCCATTCCGCCAGGAATTTGTTTTTTCGCAAAACGTTGATTTTGACGACGGCGTTATGCTGGCGCGGAAGCTGATCGGCACTCATATACCGGTAAGCGCGGTAAGCGCGGCGGCGGACGTGCTGGCAATCGGCGCGGCCAAGGCGTTCTCCGACGCGGGGCTTCGTATTCCCCAGGACATTTCCATCATCGGCTTTGACGACTTACGGATAACCCAGTACATCACCCCTGGGCTTACAACGGTCAGGCAGGAAATCGCCCTTAAGGGGAAAAAAGCGGTAGAGATGCTCATAGAAAACATCAGACAGCCCGCGTCTCAAAAACGTACGGAGATTCTGCCGCTTACCGTCGTGGAGCGGGAATCGGTCAGGACGCTGGAAGGCAGCAATCAGGAGGGCTTATGAACTATTCTAGGGTAAGAAGGAGCCGTGCCGGGCTGGCAGGGGCGCACAAAACTCTTCTCGGTATTCGGGCGAATGCGGGCCTGTATGTCCTTATCGCGCCCGCGGCAGTTCTCCTTGCCCTTTTTACCTATAAGCCGATGTACGGTATTATCATTGCCTTTAAGGATTACCGCGCGTCCCTGGGCATCCTGGGAAGCCCTTGGGCGGGACTTAAACATTTCCAAAGTTTCTTTAATTCTTCTATGTTTTTTACGACCATACGGAATACCCTTTCTATTTCTCTCTACGGACTTGCGGCGGGTTTTCCCATTCCAATACTGCTTGCCCTGGGAATAAACCAAATGAAGCCGGGCCCCTTCCGCAAAACCTTTCAGGTGGCCATTTACCTTCCCCATTTTATTTCAACCGTAGTAATGGTGGGCATGATCCTCATCATGCTTTCGCCCAGCGCGGGCTTTACGGGCATTGTTTTTAATATGCTGGGAAAAGAAGCGCCCAATCTTATGGGCAGGCCGGAATTTTTTATCCATATTTATGTCTGGTCGGGAATATGGCAGGGCGCGGGCTGGGGAAGCATCGTGTATCTGGCGGCCCTTGCCGCTGTTGATCCTGAACTCTACGAAGCGGCTACCGTTGACGGCGCGTCCAGGATGCAGAAAATCCGCTGCATCGACATCCCCATCCTGCTTCCCACAGTAGTGATACTGCTGATTCTGAATGCCGGAAGCATCATGGGTGTAGGATTTGAAAAAATCTACCTGATGCAGAACGCCCGGAACATCATGCACAGCGAGGTAATCGCTACCTACACCTATAAGATGGGCCTGATAAACGCTCAGTACAGCTTTTCCGCGGCGGTAAGTTTTTTCAATACCGCGGTAAATTTCATCATCCTAGTCCTGGTGAACCAAACCGCCCGGCGTCTCAGTGAAAACAGTCTGTGGTAGAGGGAAATCATCATGAAGCAAAAAACATCCGGGCACGACCTGGTTTTAATGGCCTTCATTTATACGCTGGCGGTACTGATGCTGCTTGCCGTGCTATACCCGATGTATTTTATTGTCATCGCTTCTTTCAGCGATCCTGTGGCGGTAAACACCGGCAGAGTATTTGTTCTGCCGGCCATGCTGACCCTTGAAGGCTACACAACTCTTTTGGAAACCGGCTACATCATGGGCGGGTATTTCAATACCATTCTGTATACCGCGGCGGGTACTTTCATAGGACTTGCGGTGAACCTTCCGGCAGCCTACGCGCTTTCCAGAAAAGACTTTATAGGCAGAAAATTCTTTAACCTCTATTTTATCTTTACGATGTTTTTTTCCGGCGGTCTGATTCCCACATACCTGACCATTCAGCAGTTCGGGCTTCTTAATACCTTCACGGTAATGGTACTGCCCTTTTCTGTGGCCGTGTATCATATCCTGGTGGCGCGCACGTTTTTCTCAAACAGCCTGCCGCCGGGGCTCTTTGACGCGGCCCGCGTTGACGGCTGCGGTAACCTGCGTTTCTTTTTTATCATTGCCCTGCCGCTCTCCAAGGCGGTTATCGCGGTGATTGCCCTGTGGACGGCGGTGGGGCACTGGAATTCATACTTTAACGCCCTTATCTATCTGCGGGAGCAGTCCCGGATGCCCTTGCAGATAATTTTGCGGGACATTCTTATTTTGAATCAGAACTTGGCGACCCTGCTGCGGGGGGAAACCGCGGTTAAGGCCCAGCGTACCGCGTCTCTTATCAAGTACGCTTCCATCATTGTTTCCGCCGCGCCGATTATGTGCCTCTACCCCTTTATCCAGAAACATTTTAATCAGGGGGTGCTGGTCGGGGCGGTTAAAGGATAGGCTTTTTTCCGGCGTTGCCGGTTAAGATAACACGTTTTTTAGGAGTAGAAGTAATGAAGAAAATTGCTGTCTCTGTTCTCGCGCTGGCTCTGCTGGGAGGCGCGGCGTTTGCCGGCGGTTCCCGATCCGGGAGCCGGCAGACCAGCCGGGCGCTGCCGCCGGGCTTCAGCGCATCGGGGCTGCCCATCGTCAGCCAGCCGTTCACCATCAATGTGATGCAGGTCCGCTACCGTTCCCACGGGGCTGACTTTATGAACAACGGTTTCTACGCGCAGCTTGCCAAGGACACCAACATCACGGTCAACTGGGAAACCAGGTATACCGCCGATTTCAACGAGCAGAAAGGGCTGATGTTCGCCTCCGGGGATCTTCCCGAAGTTATCTTCGGCTCCACCGGCTTTTCGGTTGAGGATATCGTGAATAACCGGGAGCTTTTCATCCCCCTGGAGGACTTAATCGATAAATATATGCCGAATCTCAAGGCCATTATGGCCCAGGACCCGTCCGTGCGAAAGGCCGTTACCTATCCTGACGGCCATATCTACAGCCTGCCTTCAAAACTCCCCGGACGCCCTCAGATTCTGGACGGTATATTCATCAACAGGGTCTGGCTGGAGAAACTCGGCCTGGCGGTTCCCAAAACCACGGATGAACTGTACCAGGTACTCAAGGCGTTTAAAACCCGCGATCCCAATGGCAACGGCAAGGCGGATGAAATTCCCTGGTACATCATTCAAAACAGCCCCTCGAATTTTCAGTGGGGGTCAACCGGCCTTTTCGGCGCGACCGATGAATGGATCGTTGAAAACGGGAAAGTGATCTACGCCCCCGCCTCGGAGCAGTTTCGCCAAGGTCTTGAATGGTTTGCAAAACTGTACACCGAGGGCTTGATCGTGTCAGAATACTTTACCATGCCTTCGGATGTGTACTACGCCACTGGCGCGGACACTTCGATCCAGCGCTTCGGCTTTATCATGGGCTGGACAGCGGACGGCGACATTCAGGGCAATGCCAAAGATTTTATGGCGATTGAGCCTCCTGCGGCCCCAAGCGGCAAACGGTATGTAAAACCTCTGAACGAAGGAATTCGCCCCATTGAGATGATGATCACCGCCAAATGTCCGCATCCCGAAGTCATTGCCCGCTGGGCGGATCAGTTCTACACCCCCGACGCCGCAGTGCAGAACACCTTTGGCGCGTTTGGTGAAACAACCCGCAAAGAAGCGGACGGCAGTTATACGGTGCTGCCTCTTTCCGCCACTCCGGGCTTCGACGGCCTGGACTTCCGCAAATGGAACCGGAGTCCGGCGGACTGCGGTCCCGGCTATGCCCCCGCGAATCTCAAGATGAACATGGACACTTCCAGCGGCGACGGCCTGAAACTGGACTTGGACAAACACTATGTACCGTATTTGGATATGTCGCGGGTTATGCCCGCCAATGCCTGGGCCACGGTTGAACAGAACGCGGAAAAGGCGTCGCTCAAGGTGGCGCTTGACAACTACGTGGTGGCCGCTACTGCCGAATGGATCAGCGCGGGCCGCGTGGGCAGTTGGGACGGTTATCTTGCTGAACTCAAGCGGCTGAATGTCGACCGGTATACGGCAATTCAGCAGGCGATTTACAGCGCGAACAAATAGCGGCGCCGTACTGGCGGATTGCGGGGCAGGCTGAGGCGCCTGGTCCCCGCATATTCCGGCGCCGGTTTCCATGGGTAGAATTAAAAGGATAAAGAATGGAAACAATGTTGTTTGATCCGGCCAAAAAAGGCAGCCGGGAATTTGTTTTTCCCGGGGGAACAGCCCTGCTTTCTCTTTCGGAACCGGTATTGAACATCAGCCTGCCATACAAAGCGGCCTACGGCATGGGAGAAAAATTCGACCGGCTGAATCAAAAAGGCTTTGTCGTGGTAAATAAGGTTGAAGAACAATTCTGCGGACAGGAAAATCACACCTACTGCCCCACGCCCTTTTTTTTTACTGATTCAGGCTTCGGTCTGTTTACGGATACTTTGCGGGTAACGGCGTTTATGTTTCTCGATGGGATGATTCAGGTGTTTTTTACCGCGGACGCGGAAAAAGCCATAGACTGCGGACCGCCTGGGAAAGCGCCCTGGCCTCCGGAAACGCGGATTATGCTTTTCAGCGGGCCGCCAGAGTCGATTATCAGGGAGTATATGGCGCTTTCCGGCGAAGCCCGCCTTCCGCCTGAATGGGTGTTTGGGATATGGATTTCAGCCAACCGCTGGAACAGCCAGAAACAAATCGAGGAACAGCTTTCGTATCTTGATAAATACCGTTTCCCGGCGTCGGTTCTGGTAATCGAGGCATGGAGCGACGAGGCCTCTTTCTATATTTGGAACGGCGCGTCGTATACGCCGGTAGACGGCGGCGCGTCCCTTGCTGAAGCCGATTTTGATTTTTCAAAAAGCGCCTTCTGGCCTGATCCGAAAGGGATGATTCAAAACCTGCACAAGCGGAATATCCGCCTGGTGTTATGGCAGATACCGGTGCATAAACCCCAGGAGCGGCATGATCCCCCCTGCCCCCAGCGTGATAACGACCGCGCGTTTGCTATCAAACACCGGCACGTTGCGTACACCGCCGGGGATGAGCCTTATACTATCCCCCCGGGGCACTGGTTTGCAGGGTCGCTCCTGCCTGACTTTACCAGTGAAGAAGCGCGGAAGCTCTGGTTTGCCAAACGGCAATACCTGCTGGATATGGGTGTTGACGGGTTTAAGACCGACGGCGGCGAGTTTGTGTATCAACAGGACCTGGTCTTTGCGGGAGGACAGACTGGCGCGGAAATGATCAACGGGTATGCCCAGGCTTATACCGGCGCTTACGCGGATTTTGCGGGGCCCGGCCGGGCGCTGTTCAGCAGGGCGGGCTATACAGGTCAGCATACCGCGCCGGTTCTTTGGGCGGGAGACCAAAAATCAACTTTCGCGGAATTACGCGCCTGTCTCAGGGCAGGGCTGTCGGCGGCTCTGTCGGGCGCCATCTTTTGGGGTTTCGACATTGGAGGCTTTGCCGGCCCGCTTCCCACGCCGGAATTGTACATGAGGGCGACCGAGCTTGCCTGTTTCTGCCCAATTATGCAGTGGCATTCCGAACCGGAAGGCGGCCAGTTTGCCGGAACCGCGGTTATACACAACAACGAGCGCAGCCCCTGGAATATAGCCGCAGCCTGGTTCGGCGAAGACAGTGCCGAAGCGGAAGCGTATTTGGCAAAGCTCCGCTTCTGCCATGAACAGCGGCTCCGCCTGATCCCGTATCTTTACCGTGAAGCGGCATTCTGCGTCCGTGAGTACGCGCCGCTTATGCGCCCCTTGGTCTATGAATACCCCCATGAGGAAGCGTGTTTTGATATGGATGATGAATACCTGCTGGGGAATGACCTGCTGGCCGCCCCGGTACTCTATCCATGCTGCGCCAGCCGTAAAGTATGGTTTCCCGAAGGTTCCTGGCGCGGGCTCTTTAACGGTAAAACGTATCACGGCGGCTGGTCCGAGGTCTCTGCGGAAAAGATACCTGTTTTTGTGAAGGAGGGGAGGAGCTTGCCATAAGACAGAGCGCTTGCGCAGTCGATTACCAGACACTGCGCCCTTGGGAAATATTGCGTCCGGCAAGCGGAGGGCCGGAGACGCGAACCTGCGGTTCGAGGACCTCCGTAACGCTTATGTAAAAAAAAGAAAAGCCGATACTCAAAACAGTTATCATGTTCACATTTAAACGCTTGCTATACCCCATGCTCCTCGCCCTCCTCTTGGCCATCCCCGGAACAGCGCAGGAAGAAGAACCAGCCCCGGCGCCCAGGAGTTTCCGCGAGATGAGCCTGGGTATGGCCCTGGACGATCTCAAGGCGGCCCTCGAAGCGGACGAACTCTTCCTCTTCCGGGGGGACCGGGACGTATCCTTCCTTCCTTCCAAAGAGCAGAACCTCATCGAAACCGCCGGCGCTTCCTTTATCCGCCGGGCCTTCTTTCAGCTTCAGGACGGGGAACTCTTTATCATGGCCTTCTCCCTGGACAGCGCTCTGGTGGATCACTACTCGGTGTACGCCTCATTTGTCAAGAAATATGGGGAGCCCCGCTCGCTGAACCCCAAGGAAGCGGTCTGGGAGGATGA
>JAITHL010000050.1 GCA_031279975.1 Treponema sp.
ATCGTTCCGTATGGGATGATAAATTAAAGGTTTTAATGCATTAGATAATCCCCCGGCTTTGCTGGGGGATTTGACTTGAACCCTCCGCTAATGAGCAGTAAACTAAGAAAAGAAAATCGAGGAAAAACTGGCGCTTAAAGACAAAAACTAAGCCATGGGAGGTAAATTATGGCAACGAAAAAGGTGTTATCATTTTGGTTGTGTTTTTAATTGGGAGTATTTCCCTTTATGCACAAGTAAGCAGTAAAGTTGATGCAGCATTGTCTCAATTTGAGAGAGAATATCCAGAGTATGCAGGTACTGCTGGAATGGGGAGCCGTTCAGCTGGGAAAACTTTCAGATGAAAAGGCGCGGCTTACTTTTCCCGCAAGGTAATAGCGCTGTCCCAGCCGTCCGGCGGCGGGTTCTTGAGGAATTCCGCGGAACGCTCCAGGTACAGGGCGCACAGGTAGTCTTCCTGATTCACCGCCAGGGCCTGGGCAAAGTAGCTTTGGGCGGCTTCCCATTCCCGGAGGGCAAAGAGATGAAGCCCCTTGTTGTAGCAATCCAGCAGTTCACGCCGTATCGTCAAGGACGGGGGGACCGCGAGGCCGCCGGGCGCTCCGGTTTCTTCCCCCGCTTCGCCGGCATAGGCCGCGTAGACCGCGTAGATACCCACCGGCTCATCCTTGCCCTTTACCCGCACCGTATCCGCCTTCCGGAATATAAAATGGTCCCGCGCCGCGCTGTACAGGTATTCTGATACAATAACCGGATGCCGGTACTGCCGGGTTATCCCCTCCAGCCGGGAAGCGGTGTTCACCGCGTCCCCGATAACCGTATAATCCATACGGTCCTGAAACCCGATATTCCCCACCACGCATTCCCCGCAGTTGATGCCTATGCCCGCGGCGAATCCCCCGGGCGGCAGGGCGATGCGGGAGGTATTGACCCGGTCCAGCGCGCAGGTCATGCGTATGGCCGCCCGGATAGCGGCGGCCTCGGCCTGGGCCAGGGCCTTGGGCGCGCCGAAGACCGCCATAATCGCGTCGCCCATAAATTTATCGATATGCCCCCCCTCGGCGATAACCTCGTTTCCCATGAGGGAAAAGTAGGCGTTCAGGAAGGAAACAATGTCCTGGGCGCTGGTGCTTTCGGATATCTTGGTAAAGTCCCGTATATCCGAAAAGAGTATCACCACATTCCGGGTTTCGCTCTGGCTGGCGGCTTCAGAGGATTTACGGATAATTTCATCCATCACCTCCACCGGGACATACCGGGCAAAGGCGGCGCGGGTCTTTTGTTGCAGGGCCTCCATTTCCAGCAGGGACAGGGCGTTGGCGATGACCGGCGCCGCGGCAAAGAGAAACACATCCAGGTTGTCCCGCGCGGAGGGGGAAAAATACTCCTTGATGGAATTGGCGATATGCACGGTGGCGAATTGTTCCCCCCCGGCGGCAAGGGGGATCATGACGTAGGATTCCAGGGGTTTTTGTTTTTCCCCCGCCGGATAGATTGAAACCCTATGCTTCGCAAGCACCTGAAAGTCCGGGAAGCGGGTATTAAAGTCCGCCACGGCAATGGCGGTAAAGTCCTCTTCGATTGCCGGGGTATACCCCGATTGGTTGGCCGTATACACGTGGAGGGAATTATCCGCCCGCTTGATCATCACCATGGCGATTTCCGCCTCGCACACATAGCAGAGCAGATCGAAGAAACCCCGGATGATCTCGTCCAGGGAGCGGATGCGGGTGGATAATTCGGTGAGCATCCCGATGACCGTTGTTTGGAAGAGCTTGTTATCCAGCAGGTTGTTCACCATTTCGATAATGGCGTCGTGGTTGATCCGCCGGCCCTCGCGAGCAATGGCCTCGAAGTCCGGCTCCGCCGACTCAACGAGGAGCTGGGCGGTCCTGATCTGGAGTTCCACAAAGTTGTCCGGCGATTTCTCGATATACCAATCCGCCCCGGCCTGGCTCCCCCAGAACTTATTCCGTTTTTCGGCCAGGGTGGTAAACATGATGATGGGAATGTCCCGGGTGTTTTTCCGGGACTTTAAGAGGCGGCTTACCTGATAGCCCTTAAACAGGGGCATATCCACATCCGTGATGATCAGGCGGGGAAGAAAGGTATAGACCGCCTTGAGCCCCTCAAAGCCGTTGGCCGCCCGCTCGACGGCGTATCCCAGGCCCGTTAAAAACTCCAGCAGCATATCCGCGAAGATATCCGAATCCTCTAAAAGCAGTATCCTCTTCTGTTCAAGCATTGGCTTCCCCAATCAGCTCCCGTACCGCGGTTAATAAATTATGGTTGTTAAAGGAATTTTTGATGATATACCGGTTCGCCCCGAGCAGGGCCGCCCGCTTTTGATCCGCCTCGTTTGCCTTGGAGGAGATAACGATGATGGGGATGCGGGACAGCTCGTCATTTTTCCGGATATTCTCGGTGAGCAAAAAGCCGTCCATGATGGGCATATTGAGGTCCGTGCAGATGAGGTCGTAGTGGTTTGCCTTTGCCGACTGGAGGGCCTCAGAACCGTCCGCGGCGGTATCCACCTTATACCCCTCGGCCTGGAGTATTTCTCCCTCGATCTCCCGGGTGGGCAGGGAATCGTCTACAACCAGTATGGATTTGCGCATCCGTTCATATTCAATATGCCGTCTTTTCATATCCACGGCCTTGGTCTGTTTGGCCATGCGGATCAGGGCGGGCATGTGGAGGGCGGGCACTATCTCGTAGTCTTCGCTTAACACCACCCCGGAGAAGACCGGCAGGGCTTCCATAAACGAAGGCATGGACTTGAGGATCACCGAGCGCATACTGCTGATACGGTCAACCGCCAGGGCGATAACGTCATCATAGGCATGGATGACCACCACAAAGAGGGTCTCCGGCTCCCCCTGCTCCCCCGGCATTTTGATCTTGAGTATCTGGCTAAGGTAGTAGAGTTTGATAATGCTGGTTTCAAATTTGATCCCCGGACGGTCAACCACGGTGATAATATCCTCCCGCTTGATAAGCAGTATGGTATCCACAAAGTTGGCGGGGATGATAAATTTCATATCCCCGCAGGTAACGGGGAAGCCCATGAGGGACGCGATGGACAGGGGGACCAGGATGGTAAAGGCGGTTCCCGCCCCCGCCTTGGTTTCCACCATGATGCTCCCCTTGAGGTGTTCAATGCTGGAGCGCACCGCGTCCATCCCCACCCCCCGGCCTGAAAGGGCGCTGACCGCCGGGGAGGTTGAAAAGCCGCTTTGGAAAATATAGTTCACCAGGTCTTCCTGGGAAAGGGAGGCCGCCCCGTCCTGGGTAAGGAGCCCCTGGCCCGCGATTTTTTTCCGTATTGCCTCGTGATCTATCCCCCGCCCGTCGTCGGCGATGAGTATCTTCATATTCCCGCTTTCCCGGGAGCAGCGGATGGAGATCAGGCCCGTTTCGTCCTTGCCCCGCAGCAGCCGTTCAGCCGGGGGTTCTATGCCGTGGTCAATGGCGTTGCGGACCATGTGGAGAAACACATCCGACAGGGTTTCGATAATGTTCTTATCGATTTCGGTTTCATTCCCCTCAAGGGCGAGACGGACTTTTTTCCCCAGTTCCGCGGCGGTCTCGAAGACATACCGGGGATAGGCGTCCAGGATGGTGGCGATGGGCAGCATCCGCAGGGAAATCACGCTCTCATAGACGCCTTTGGTATGATTGCCCGTGTCGATGGAATAGTTCTTGAGGGACGAAGCTGTCTTGCCGATCCGCTGTTCCAAGCGCTGGAATTCGGCCCCCAGGGACTGATCCGCCTGCCGCGCTGTTTTGAGGGACCGGGAAAACTGTTTTGCCAGTTCGTTTACCGCTTCCATTTCCATGGCGATAGTTTTGGCGGCGATCTCCAGGGATTGCAGCGATGCGGTGTTTTTGATGATCTGATCGATTTTTTCCAGGGATATGCGGATGCTTTCGGCCTTAAGGCTGTCCTGTTTTTCCCGTTTGGCCACCTGCCGGGGCCGGCCTTGAACTTCCGGCGCTTCCCGCTTCCGCCCGGCGGCGCGGCGGCTTAACACCAGCGGGTTCCCCGCTTCCCCCCCGCCCGTTTCGCCGGAGGGGGTTTGCGCGGCCTCAGCGCCGGCCCCCGGGTCCCCGCCGGCAAGGTTATCAACCATACCGGCGGGGGCAGCCGTTTTGCCGTTAGCCAGACCGCCGGCCTGGTATGCCCCGGGGCCGTATTCCGGCTTCCGCTCCGCCCCTTCCGCAACAGGGGCTTCCCCTTCCGCGTCCGGCGGCATGGCCGATGGCATGGCCGCCCCTTCAAAACCGGCGGCCATGCCGGCGGCCATACCATCGGCCATGCCATCGGCCATGCCGGCGGTCAAACCGTCAGCCGCGCTGTGGGGGCTGACGGGGATGAGAAATTCCTCGTTTTCCGCCAGGGCCGCCAGTTCTTTTTCAAAGGCCCGGATATCAATGGCGTCGTCTTTACGGCGCCGCGCCATGCCCAAACCCAGCTTCAAGGTATCCAAGGCCGCCAGGGTCAGCCGCATGGCGCTGTCCGAAAGGCTGACCCGCTGCTCCTTAACCGCCACAAAGACGCTTTCCAGGGCGTGGCTGAGGGATTCAACGCGTTTAAAATCCAGCATACGGGAAGAACCCTTGAGGGTGTGGAGCGCCCGCAGCAGGGTTGCCAGGTCGTCATCAATGGAACCGCCTTCCCGCGCCTCAAACAGGAGGGCCTCCACCGCCGCGATGTTTTCTAATCCCTCATCGACGTATTTATCGATGTACTTGTTTCGATCAATCCCCATAGCCGTTCTTCCGGCCCTTATGATAGGCCGCGTCTAAAATAGTTTCCAGTTCCTTAACAAGCCGGGTCAGGACTTCCGCGGAGCCGGTGGCAACCTCGGTGGAATGGATAAAATTGGTAAGCCCCCGTGAAATATCGGCAAGGGCGGTGTTTATCTGCTCGATGGACCGCTGCTGTTTCTGGGTTGAAAGGGTAATGGTCTGGGCCTGGTTCGAGGTGATCTCCGCGCCGGACCGGATTTCCTTAAAAATATCCTCCAGGTCCTTGATCAGCCGGTGCCCTTCGGTGATCTTGTCCGCCCCCTCTTCGCTGGAGATGATCAACGATGATGAGGAGTTCTGTATCTCCTCCACCTGTTCCCGTATCTGCTTGGTCAGCGCGGCAATATCGTCCGCCAGGCGGTTTACCTCCCCGGCCACCACGGCGAAACGCTTCCCTTTTTCCCCGGCGCTGGCCGCTTCCAAGGCCGCGTTAAAGGCGATAACCTTGGTCTGATCGGTGATAGCGTTGATGGTTTTCACAATGTCCCGTATCCGGGCGATCTTGTTCCCCAAGGCGATGATGCCCGTAATAATCCCGCCGTTCTTTACCTTAATATCCCCCATTTTTTGCACATTGTTTTCCAGGACCGAAAACCCCAGCAGCACATCCTCTTCCATCTTAGAAGCGATGGTCGCCACGCTGCCGGTCTTGTCCGTAATGTCCGCCGCGATCTGGGCGTTCTCGTTAATGGTGCTCACTATCTCTTGTACGCTGGCCGCCTGGTTATTGGCGGTGGTGAAAATATCCTTGGAGGAGCGGAATATCTCATCGGCGGATTCCTGTATGGTCTTGGCTATGCCCCTGGTCTGGACGACGGTATTGGCCGCCGATGCCGCGGCCTGTTCTTCCACCTTCAGCATCCCGTTCAACAGCGTGTGATGCCGCTTACAGGCCATCCCGGTAATAGTCCCGGCGAACATACAGCCCATGACCCGGAAGAATTCATAGTACAGGGGTATCCGAAAGGGGAGGGCCTCGCCTTCAAGCAGGGCGGTGTAGGGCAGATCGAGCGCGTCCCCCTGGAGGAGCAGCACCGCGCCGTAGAACGCCCCGGCTATGATCCCGGAAAATATGGCGCAGGGAACATTGTACCGGAAGGCCCCCAGGACTATCAGCATGAGGTAAAACATGCTTTGAATGGAAAGGAAGGTAATGGGGAGCAGCACCCGTGGATAGGTACAGGTGATATAGATGATCAGGGAGATGATCCCCATATCAAGAACAACGCAGCCGTACTTGAGATAGGCCGGCAGGATTTTCCGCTTCCGCAGATAGAAAAACAGCCCTAGCCCATAGAGCAAAAACAGCGCCGGCCCCGCGTGTCCTATCCAAGGCAGGGCCTGACGGCCCCCCAGCCGCTGAACCAGCGAAACCCCTTCCGTGCTCAACACATAGATAAGCGCCAAGGCTATGCGGAAGTAATTGATAAGCAGCTCTCCCTGCCGTTCTTCCCGGCGAATACGCTCCGCGAGGTGTACCATAGTTCCTCCTGACAGCACAGAGGGCGGCTAACCAGCAGCCGGGAAAAAGCGGGCGGACGACGCTCCCTGTTACTAGCGCCCGCCGCGCTCTTCCCTATTCCCGGTTCTCTATTCCCGGTTATCCGGTCTCTATTTCTGGTTCCCGGCTCTCTGTTCCCCGTTATCCGGTCTCTATTCCCGGTTATCCGGTCTCTGTTTCCGGTTATCCGGCTTCTATTCCCGGTTATCCGGTCTCTGTTCCCGGTTATCCGGCTCTCTGTTTCCGGTTTCCGGCTCTCTGTCCCCCGTTATCCGTTCTCTATTCCCGGTTATCCGGTCTCTATTCCCCATTATCCGGTCTCTGTTTCTGGTTTCCGGCTCTCTGTTCCCCGTTATCCGGTCTCTGTTTCCAGTTATCCGGTCTCTGTTTCCCGTTATCCGTTCTCTGTTTCCGGTTATCCGGTCTCTGTTTCTGGTTTCCGGCTCTCTGTTTCCCGTTATCCGGCTCTCTATTCCCCGTTATCCGGCTCTCTATTCCCCGTTATCCGGCTCTCTATTCCCCGTTATCCGGTCTCTGATTCTGGTTATCCGGTCTCTGTTTCCGGTTATCCGGTCTCTGTTTCCGGTTCCCGGCTCTCTGTTTCCGGTTATCCGGTCTCTGTTTCCGGTTCCCGGCTCTCTGTTCCCGGTTATCCGTTCTCTATTCCCCGTTATCCGTTCTCTATTCCCGGTTATCCGGTCTCTGTTTCCGGTTATCCGGCTTCTGTTTCTGGTTATCCGGTCTCTGTTTCTGGTTATCCGGTCTCTGTTTCCGGTTCCCGGCTCTCTGTTTCCCGTTATCCGGTCTCTGTTTCTGGTTCCCGGTCTTGCGCTTCTTCCCGTTCGGTTTTGTATTTTCCCGCGGTTTCCCGCAATTCCGCGGAGAGGGAATTGAGGTTGTCCGCGATCTTGGAGGTCGAGGCGGTGGCGGTAACAAACTGCTTTATCCCGGCGGAAATCTCCTTGAGGGTCGCAAATATCTGGGCCGTCGCCTGTTCCTGCTGCTTGCTCAAATTGGAAATCTGCTGGGACCGGGCCGCCGCGTTCTGGGAATTCTCCACGATGTTTTCAAACACCGCCTTTTGTTCCACCATCCGCTCATACCCCAGATCGATCTGCTTAGACCCGTTGTAGGCTTCGGTAATAAGGGAATGGGACGCCGCTTGGACTTCCTCGATCTTCCGTTTGATTTCCCCGGTGGAGTCCACCACATTATCCGCGAAGCGCCGTATCTCGCTGGCCACCACGGAAAACCGGGCCCCCGCCTCCCCTGAGGAGGAGGCTTCCAGGGATGCGTTAAAGGCAATGAGCTTGGTCTGATCCGCAATCCCGTCAATAATGCCGATGGCTTCGCTGATCCGGGTTATCATATCAGTGAGGTTTTTGATTTCATTGATGATCTTCCCGTTCTGGAGGCGGATCGCCTCCATCATGTCCTGATTGGCGTCCCGGAGTTCCGCGCCCTTGCGGCTCAGTTCCTGGGTCTGCACGGTCAGGTCCGCAACCTCGGCGGTTTTCAAGGCCACCTGCTCGGAAAGGTTCTTATTCCCCTCCATGGTGCTTACGATCTCCGCGACGCTGGCGGACTGTTCATTGGCGGTGGTGGTAATTTCCTTGGCGGATGCGGAAAGATCAAACACCGAAGATGATACAATGGCGGCGTCCTGGTTAAAGTAGGTAAAATCGGTCCGCAGTTTTTCCAGAAAATGGCTTAGGGCGGCCATAAGTTCACCGAATTCATCCTTGGAGCGGGCCTTCAAAACCATGGCGAGATCGTTCTGTTCCAGGCCGGTAAAAAGGTGTTTGAAGTTCTTGATAGAGGCGGTAATGTCCCAGGTAATAAAGATAATGATGGAAAACGCCGCCAGGGAGGTAAGAAAGGCGAAGACGATAGACCGGATCATCCGGCTCCGGGCTGTTTGTATACGCTGCTCCAGGATATGGTCCAGTTGATCCAGGACGCTGGTCCAGACCTGGTAGATCATGTCGTTGACCTGGGCCGCCGCTTCCAGGACCTGGGGATAGAGGGGCGCCGGGTTTTCCGCCGTGATGATCTGGTTGAGCAGGGTCTCCTGGCGGCTTAGGGCGGTTCGGATGATCTGGGCCAGACCGGGCAGGCGGGAATCCAAGACATAGTCTGGATTCGTCCCGATCTCCGTGATTGCCCGCTCAATGACCGCGGTAAACTGGGGATGATCCGATTGGCCCAGCAGGGTGGTATAGTCCTGGAGGGTCCGCCGGTCCACCAGCGAAAGCCCCCCTGGTTTCCCTTGGACCAGGCGGATAAAATTCCCAATACGGGTATTCCGCTCTTGGATTCTGGGCAGGGCTTGCAGGCCCGCCGCGGCGAGGTAGTAATTCCCCAGCTCCGGGTCCACCATCAGTTTTGAGACATCCCCAATATAGGAAATCATGGCGTACAGGTCCCGGAGCAGCATAAAGTAGGCGTTCAAAACAAGCTCCCGGTTTCCCCGGATATTCTTAAAGGAGTCCAGGGACCGGCGCAGGTCCGCGGCGCGTATAATCTGGTATCCCCGCGGGGGCCTCCCCGTATTGGGGGCCGCCCCTTCCCGGTCCGGCTCCAGTTTGAGTTCCTTGCCGTATTGTTTTTCCAGTTCCTCCAGCTCGTTTAGGCTGGCGGCCATTTCCTCCCGAACCGGAGCGGCGCTTTCCGCGTTAAAGTCCACGGCGATCCGCATGTGCTGGGACAGGCTTTGGAAGAGCTTAACAACAGGCCGGATATAGGCCACGCCGTACCGCTCGTCTTTGTTTGCGTGTATTACATCATAGTCATCCAGGATGATCAGGGTGATCATTATCAGGATGGGCAGAAGAAATACGGCGCTGGCGATAATTAACTTGGTGGTAATTTTGATTTTTTGTAAAATGATCATAACCGCTCCTGTAGAAATAGATACGAGAGTACAGCTAGTATAGCATACCAGGGGAACCGCTAATTGACGCCGGACCTCCCCCGGTTTCCCAGCCGCCTTGTTAAGATTTGCCGGTAATAGTCCGGGGAAAATCCTCCAATAAAACTCTCATACCCTTGATCCTTACCCAGATCAATGCTTTCCAGCGCCTTTTTTACCTTATATTCATAGAGGGTCCGGTTCCCCTCAGCCGCGATCATGCTTATCCGGTAATAGGCGGGCCAAAACGCGGGGTTTTTCCATGCCGATACCTTGTACCTTGTCTCGGCTTCCTGGGTATTATGCTTAAGATAAAAATACTCCCCCCGCAGGAAATAGGTAAACGCCGAATCGTCATGGTCCTCCAGGCGGGATAAGACCGATTCTACCGCCGGATCATCCTCGATGCCCAAAAGATAAACCGCCGCCGCGGTGAGTTCGCTGGTTGAGCCGCCGCTTGCTTCCGGCCCGCCCAGAGGCCGCCGGCCTTGCCCCAGGGCTGACAACACCCGCTGGGCCGTGGGCCTGCCGCCCTCGTCCTCGATCAGGGCCGCCACAAGCCCCGGGTCCGCCGGCTGGGAGTTCCGCGGCTCCGGCGCGGCGGACCGGGACGCCGGGTCAGACCGGGGCCTGTCCCGGCCAGGCCCCCCAGCCCCGGCGCTTGCCTCCCCCGGGCGCTTTTCTATGCCCCCCCTTGGCTGGACGCTCTTTTCCGGCTCCAGGGGTTCATCCCCCCGGCGCTGGAAATAGAAAACATCCTCCGCGGACCGGGATTCCAGCAGGGGATGGTTTACCCCGGCGGTTTCAGATACCCCCAGGAACAGAAAGCCCCCCGCAAAAAGGGCTTGGCTGAGGTTGTCGAGTACCCGGCTCCGGAAGTCCGGGGCAAAGTAAATGAGGGCGTTGCGGAAAAAGATAAGATCATACTGTTCCCCCGGCAGGGGGTTCATAATGTTATAGGTAAAAAAGTGGGTATATTTCTTGAGCCTTGGATCAATCCGGTAGCGTCCGCCCTGGGGCTGCAAATATTGGTCCAGAAGGCGCTTCCACCGGGACCCGTCCTCCCGGAGGGCGTTTTCCGTATAGAAGCCCAGCCGGGCGGTTTCTATCACTTCCCGGCTTACGTCAAAGGCGTCTATCCAATACCGCAGGGGCTCTATGGTGCGGCTGTAGTGATCCATGAGCATGGCCAGGCTGTAGGCTTCGCAGCCGATGGAGGAGGCGGCGGAACATATACGGATGGGCCGGTTCAGTTGGGCAAAACGGGGCAGTATTTCCTTCTGGAGCAGGACAAAGTGGTTTTCCTCCCGGAAAAAGTAGGTCTCATTCACCGTAAACAACTGGGCGGCGGTAAAGAGCTCATCGGCGGTGATAAAGAGCCGGTCTTCATAGGAAGGGCCCCGGCGCGTGATAAAATAGTCCCGCAGCCGGATCAAGCCGTCTTCGGCGGCCCGTATGCCCAGGGTTTGTTCCACCCAGCAATACAGCTTATACAGTTCCGGGTCCCGCGGGAATGTTTCGGATGGCTCCGGGTCTTTGGAAAGGCAGGGGGTATTCATATCCGTGTTAATGCTACTAAGCGCTCCGGTATTTTATCCAGGGGCAGCACTATATCCACGCAGCCCGTATCAAGGGCCGCCTTGGGCATACCGTAGATCATGGAACTGGCCTCATCCTGGGCTATGGTTATCCCCCCCGCGTCCCGGACGCACCGGGTTCCCTCGGCGCCGTCGTTTCCCATGCCGGTAAGCACCACCGATATGAGGGCCCTGCCCATGGAGCGGGCCGCGCTTTTGAACAAAATATCCGCCGCGGGTTTTTGATTGTTCACCGGCGCGCTGTCGTCAAGGATGAAGCGTCCATGGAAAATGGTCAGATGGGTATCCGTGGGGGCCACATACAGGGTTCCGGCGAGGGGGCGCTCCCCTTCCTTGGCGAGTTTTACCCGCAGGGGGGTATAGTTGTCGAGCCATTGGGCAAATCCCTTATCAAAGCCGGTGGTATTATGCTGGACCAGGATAATCGGCGCGGGAAAGCAGCAGGGCATACGGGAACAAAACTCCGTCAATGCCTTGGGCCCGCCGGTGGACGCGGCGATTACTACCCCCTGCACGTCCCGGGCGGCTAGGGGGGTATTGGGCCGGCCCTTGGGCTTGCCAAGCAGGGGATGGGAGCGTTTCATTTTGGCAATCTGCTTCAGGGTTTCCAGGACATGGGTTTGTTTGAAGGCCCCGGTTCCCGCGTTGAAGGCTTCCTTGTCGTAAAATTCCACCGCGCCCTTTCTAGCCGCCTCATAAGCGGCCTTGGCTGTGTTATGGCTGCTGATCACCACAATAGGCGTGGTCAAGAACTCCCGTATCCGCTCGATAGCCTCAAGTCCGCACATCCGGGGCATATCAATATCCATAGTAATCAGATCGGGATTAAGGGCCAGGGCCTTTTCAAGGCCCTCCTGGCCGTCCCCGGCCTCGCCGATTACCTGAAAGGAACCCTCGCTTTCTAAAAAATCCCGGATAATATCCCGGGCTACCGGGCTGTCATCCACAACCAGGGTCTTAATCATGCCAATCCCCCGCATAGTCCCGCATGATCCGCGCAATCAGCGGCGCCGGGTTGATAAAGGCAATCAGGGAAGATTCGTCAAACCAGAATCCAGTATAAAAAGCCGTTTCCGCCTGTTCCGCAAAGAGCTTGGGCAGCCGTTGTATGTCCTCCGGGGGAATATCCTCCTCCCGTTCCACCGTGTTTACCAGCAGCACGTTCCGCGGTCCGGCCTTTGTTTCGGCTGGGCAAAGGGCGTTGGGCGGGCCGGAGGCTTGGGCAAGGGCGCTTTCCGGGAGCAGCCGCTTGGCATAGGGCTGGGCCAGGGGTTTCAGCATAATGCCGTGCCGGATACGCTGGTCCTGAAACCCGAAAAAATGGGGGATGGAAAAATACCAGTCCCCCCCGGGGTCCCGGCTGACAGGGCGGCTCACCGGCCGGGTATAGGCAATCAGGGAGGCCACGGCGTCCGCCGGTATGCCGAGCAGGCAGTGTTCAAATCCGCATAGAAAGAATCGCATGGGCCCTTCCCTAGGGAAGCGCTGATTGCCTGGACCATTGTCCGCAACCAGCGCCGCCCTATATTTTCGCGCCGGTCTTTATACGGCTGACGATCTGATCAACGCCGAGGACAAATACATGGGTATCCTGCCATTCAAAGGAAGACTCGATAATCCCGGAGGCGTCGCCGGTTTCCGCTCCCTGTTCCATCTTCAACAGCCGCGACCGGGGCACATCAACAATGTCCTCCACATCATCAATGAGAAAGGCCAGTTTATCCACCGTTTCTTTGAGAACCACGATTTTGGTCTTTGGGGTCGGGATGTTTTGCATCAAAAGCCCGATATCCACCAGGGCGTAGGGCGCGGAATAGCGGTTTATGATACCCAGCACGTATTCCGGCAGCAGGGGCAGGGGATAGGCCTTGTCGTAAACCGTTACTTCCCCAATAAACCGGGAGGGGAAGGTATAATACTTTCCTAATATAGTAAAGATAAGGTATTTTTCCCCGTCAAATGCCTCTGGCCCCTCAAAAATTCCAGACATAGGCGGCCTCCCTTCGCTATTTTCAGTATAGCGAGGCAGCCGCAAAATTGCAATTTTACAACTGCCTCTTGCGCTAAAACCGCGGGGGGAAATGCCTGGAGTACCGGCCTTCCTAGGGAAACACTGATTAAATCCAATCGAGGATTTAATCAGTGTATCTTACCCGCATTTGCGTAATGAAATGAGCAAATGCAGAGGGCAACGCTGATTAGCGTCAAGTTAATCAGCGTTGCCCTAGGGCCGCGCTGGGCAATGCGGGCTTTTTAACAAGACCCGCGGATTGCGAACCCTTGCCAAGAAAGGGTCCCGCGGATAGGCACGGATTACCACGGATTTTTACGATACCTATAATCCGCGCCGGACCGAAGGTCCGCAATCAGCGCCGCCCTAGAGGGCGAACTCCTCTTTTGCCCCGGCGAGATCGGAAATCGTTACCGAGGCGCTTGCAAAGGAAAAGAGGATGAAAATGTTGTCATCCGCCTGGTACATTTGGCGTAACTGGGGCGCGGCTTCCAGGGCCTTTGCCTTCAGGCTCCGGTCCGTCTCAAATACAACCGTTCCAGCGGCCCGGAGAAATTGGGTATTCCCGTTGAGGGCGCATAGCTCAATCTTGGGGTTTGCCCGCATCTGCTGATACATCGGCTTGGTTGTGTTGGTGCAAAAATAGAGCCTTACCCCGTGGGGCATAATAAACCCCATGGGCCGTACACGGGGCTGATCCCCCTCCACGGTGGCCAGGTAAAAAACCTTGGCTTCCTGTAAAAATCGCAACAGCCTTTCCATTGCGCTGCCTCCTCTGTTGGGCGCGTGAAGCGGCCCTGGGCTTATCTTACCCGCCGCCCGCCGCTCTGTCTATCCCTGCCCAAGCAGCTGTTCTCTGTTAAGGGTTCGCTGTGCTCCGGCTCCGCCCTAGTCCGCGACTTTGAAACGGGAAACCTCGGCAAAGAGGGCGGCGATGTGTTCCCGGTTTTCCCCGCTTATTTCGCTTACCCGGTCAGCCGCGGCGTTGATATCCTCCGCGCCGCCGCTTATTTCCCCCACCCCCTGGGCAATGTCCGCGGCGGCGCTTTCCAGATTCCTGCTTGCATCGACAACCGCCTTGCCGCCCTCCAGCATACGGGCGGAACGCTCTTGCACCTGTCGGGTAATTTCATGCAGTTTGCCCAGGGATTCCAGGACTTGCCGGCTTCCTTGGCCCTGTTCTTCCATGGCCCGGCGGATATTCACATCCTGTTCCGAGACTATCCGCACATGGTCCTCGATGGACTGAAAATTTTCCATCAGCGCCTTGGCCGATACGGTTATGGCGTCAATGGCGGTTTTGATCTTTTTTAAGACCTGGGCAATGATTTTTGACTGTTCCCCGGAACTTTCCGCCAATTTGCGTATCTCCGCGGCCACCACCGCAAAGCCCCTGCCCGCTTCCCCGGCGTGGGCCGCCTCTATAGCGGCGTTCATGCTCAACAAATTGGTCTGGCTGGCGATGCTTTTCATAACCCCGTTGATGGCCAAAAGGTCCTCGGACTCACGGGCGATCTCCCGCAGCTCCTGGGAAACCCCCTGGATGCCGGAGCGCCCCGCGCTGGACACGGCGTTAAGCCCCGCCACGGTCTCCCCGTTGCGGATCAGCGCCGCGGTAACGCTCTGGATATTGGCGAGCATCTCCTCAATGGCCGCGGAGGACTGGGAAAAACCGGCGGTCTGGGTTTCCACGTTCTGGCTGAGGGCGTCAATCGTATGAGTTACCTCCGCTATGGCCGTATTCGCGCTGTGTACCGAAGCCGTCTGGCTGGCAGTCTTTGCCTTGACCGTTTGGATATTGCCGGTAATGCGGCTGATCGCCTGGGCGGTCTGGTCCATATCAGCGGTCAGCGCATCCCCCACGGCTTGCATATTTGCCGACCGGCGCTTGATGATCACAACAAGGTTTTTGATTTTATCCAGGGCAAGGTTGAAATGGGAAGCCAATTCGCCGATTTCGTCGTTCCGGCGTATGAGTATCCGCTTGGTCAGGTCTCCTTCGCCGGTGGAAATTTCCTTGAGGATGAGGTTGACCGCGCGGATACGGCTGAATAGCCGCTGTAAAAAGAGGATCATAAGGGCCGCGCCCGCGGCAAGGGAAAGCAGGGCCAGAACGCCCTGCTGGATTACGCCGGATTTGACGGCCTGGTACAGGTTTTCCGCGTCAAAATCGCAGCCCGCAATGCCCACGGGCCTTCTCGCGGAATTGAAGACCGGGGTATACACCGATACCATCCAGCCCCATCCTTGCTGGTATACCAGGCCGCTGTAGGCGGTTGTTTGCAGGTCCCACGCCCGCTGAAAGGACTCGCCGTAGGAGGCGATATCCTCCTCATCCCCCAGGGCCGAGAAGTTTTCCCGGTCCTCAGGGGGAACGCTGCCGTCGATAATAAAGCGCCAGCGCGTACCGTTTCCCGGGGCTATGGTGTACAGGTAGCGGCAGTTGGAATATTCCTTGAGGGCCAGCAGTTTCAGCCGGGCTTCCTCATAGTAGGGGTCCGCCGGGTCCAGGGTTCCGGCCAGCGCCGCAAAGGCGTCCCCGTCAATCAGAGAGGCGGCCCGTTCAGTGATAAACACGCCGTTGGCGGCAAAAACAGCCGAGGCCGCCGCAATCGTATGCCGGGCGCCCATGAACGCGGTGATGGAACAGAGGATAATGATGAAAAGGGTAAAAAGCAGTATGCATTGCGATTTAAGGGAATGGAACAGTTTCATCCCAGCGGCTCCTTTGTTTTGCTGATACGGCGCGCCATGAGCGCCGCGGCTTCCACCAGGGCGGCGTGTTCCGCCCCATGCACCCGTTCCGCCAGGCTTGCCGCCGTGTCCCCCGGAAACACCGGGACCCGCCGCTGGAGCAGAACCGGCCCGGTATCTATGCCGGCGTCCACCAGGTGTACCGTGCATCCCGATTCCCGGTCCCCCGAAGACAGAACCGCCCGGTGGACCCGCTCGCCGTACATGCCCGGCCCCCCGAACTTGGGGAGCAGGCTTGGATGGATATTGAGTATACGGCCCCCATAGGTTTGGAGCAGCGGCCCCCGCAGTATGGAGAGAAACCCCGCCAGGATGACCATATCCCCCGCCAGGGCCTGGAGGTCTTGCAGTATACGGTCCGATAGTTCCCGCCGCCTTTCGGCCTGGGGGAGCCGGGGGTCCGGCTCTTCCACCAAAGCCTTGACTTGAGCCAGCCGGGCCCGTTCCAGGACGCGCGCGCCAGGGGCGCCGGCGATAAGCCCGGCGATACAGGCCCCCTCCAGGAGGCCGGCCCGCTCCGCGTCCAAGAGGGCCTGAAAATTGGTCCCCTGTCCCGACGCAAGGACGATGATCCGGACCTTATCCGGCGGGGTCTTCAAAATAAACCGCTCCCCGTTTCCCCCGGACCGCTTCCACCCGGCCTATAGGCCAGGCGGGGACCTCATGGGCTTCCAAATAGGCGACGGCCCTGCCGCAATCTTCCGGCGCAAGGGCCAGGACAAAACCGATTCCCATATTGAAGGTGTTGAACATAGCGCGCCGCAATTCCCGGTCCTCCTGGAGCAGGGCCGCCCCGGCCCGCTGGGCCTTGGCCCCGGAAGTCCAGCTGTCAGCCATGCTGTCAGCCATGCTGTCAGCCTTGCCATCGGCCATGCCGGCGGCTATGCGGGCAAAGATGGGCGGAATGGGCCAGGGCGCGGGACCGGCGATTACCGCGTCAAAGGCCGCGCCGCCCTGGGGAAGCTGGGGGAACATGCGGGGAATGTTCTCGTAAAACCCGCCCCCGGTGATATGGGCCGCCCCCCGGATTGGAACTTCTTCCAGCAGGCCCAGGAGGGGTTTTACATAGAGCCTGGTGGGTTCCAGCAGGGCATAGCCGATGGGCATACCGCCGAAGTCTTCCTGGAGATCGGGGATCGCCTTCCGGATCAGGCTGAAGCCGTTGGAGTGGACCCCGGATGCGGCGAGGCCCACCAGGACATCCCCCGCGTGGACGGCGCTTCCGTCTATCAGGTTTTTCCGCTCCGCGATGCCCACGGCGAATCCCGCCATATCATAGACGCCTTCCTTATAAAAGCCGGGCATTTCCGCGGTCTCCCCCCCCAGGAGGGCCATGCCGCTCTCCCGGCACCCCAGGGCCGCGCCTTTCACCAGCTCCGCGGCAATAGCCGCGTCAAGGGAAGAACAGGCCAGGTAGTCTAAAAAAAACAGGGGCCTCGCGCCGTGACAGAGCAGGTCATTGGCGCACATGGCTACGCAGTCTATGCCCACGGTATCGTATTTTTTAAGCCGGAAGGCAATATCCAGCTTGGTGCCCACGCCGTCCGCGCCCGCAAGGAGTACCGGCTCCTCCATGCCCTCGCCGGCTTGCGGGACCGTTTTTAGGGAGAACAGGCCGGCAAAAGCGCCGATGCCGCCGATAGCCGAAGGGCTCCAGGCAAGCCGGGCAAGCTCCCGGTATTTTTCCACCGCCCGGTAGCCTTCCTCAATATGCACCCCCGCGTCTTGATAATCCATGGGGGTAGTTTAGCCGTTTTTTGCCTGAATGACCAGGGATGCCCATAACGGATCAGTGGGCGCCAGTAGCAGGGCCGGAGCGCGCGCGGCGGCTAAAAGGCCCGCGGATTGCGAACCTCCGGTTCGACGCGGATTGTATATGCGGAAAATCCCCGCCCTATGCGGATTTTTTTCTGAATTTTTCTGATAACCGCATGACTAAAAATATAGTGGTTGATATGTTTTTTCCATTAACTTTTTATAAAGTGATTTTTGTTATGAAACAGTACGATAATCCTGCGTTACCGGCGGCAATTTTCTCAATTCAATCAGGGCGGACTTTACCTAACACCCATAATTGTAAAGCCTCGCTTGATTTTGTCAAGAGGGTGATGTCCGAATCCGGCGCTCTTGTTCTCAGATCAAAACGGATCGGTCCTATCATTGCAATGATCATTTCGGAGATTGGATTGGCCAATCCAGCGGCTCTAAAAGCAGCGGAAACCGGAGCGCGGCAGAGGAGGGCATAGGCTTTCCCGGAGAGAGCGGGAAAGAAATCTTTTTCCCTATGCGCTGGGAGAATCCCGTAAGCGAGACCGGTTCCTTGGGTCCGGTTATAGGCGCGATTACTCCCTCAAGGAATGGAAATAGGCGGCAAGGAAATGAGGGCGGGGGATACGCAAACTATCCCCCGTTTCCCGCGGACATTGGAGCCGGCGGGTTGAATTCCATGAATTGAATAGGATACAAAGTTGACAAGGGAAATAAAATAAGGTATTTTAAATCCCTAATACGAAGAATTACATGAAAAAAGCGGGTTTTGGAAAAACATCGATTTCAATAGTATAAGCATTAAATCCCTTGCGGGGATAATTAAGGGGCGGTTTATGAAAATTGGAGTTCGGCTCGTCGTTATTATCAGTGTTTTTAACATAATCGGTATCGGTATATTGGCTGGTGTTACCTTGAGTTTGTCCCAAAAGCAGATATACCGTATGGCTGAGGAGAACGCGTTAAATCTCGCCGTACAGGGCAGTGAAAAAATAAAAAGCTGGTTCGGCGTGTATATGGACGCGTCAAGAACCCTCGCTCAAATAATGGAAGGGTATAAAAGCATCCCCGCCGCGGAACGGCGCGGGTATTTCGATTTAATGCTTAAACAGGTTCTCCTCGCAAATCCTGAACTGGTCGGCGTGTGGAGCGGCTGGGCGCCCAATGCCCTTGACGGCATGGACGAACACTACGCCAATACTCCCGGAACCGACTCCAGCGGCAGGTATGTTCCGGTTTGGGGGAACGGCGCCAACGGCCTTTTCGTTGAGCCCCTGGCGGCTTACGACACATCCGCTTTTTACACGCTGCCCATGCAGACCGGTAACGAGATCGTCCTTGATCCGTATATATACCCCTTGGCGGGAAAAGATATTCTCATAACCAGCCTGTGTATCCCCATAAAAGATAACGGGAAGGTGGTAGGCGTTGTGGGAGTCGGTATTGAATTATCAAAAATAGCCGCCATCGCCGGTGAAATAAAGCCCTTCGGCGACGGCTTCACCCTTGTTTTCAGCGGCGGCGGTATTGTCGCGGCCCATACCGACCCAAGCCGGATTGGAAAAGATATGCGGCAATCCGAAAGGGATACCTTCGGTTCTTTTCTAAACACCGCAGTCAA
>JAITHL010000112.1 GCA_031279975.1 Treponema sp.
CGTATTCCCGCCGGAACTCATCATATCGGCCCGGTAAAAATCGCAGTCAAGTATTCCCTTTTTCTTGAAATCCGCCCATTCGTCTTTTGGTATGTTGATCGAGGGTTTTACCTCTTTTATCCACTTGATAAATATCTGCGCAAAGTTGTCCTTGGTTATCGGGCTTTTTATTGAAGCGCTTCCGCCGGCCGTAAAATGGGCTTTGATAAATTCCTTTATATCCCGCTCGTCCGCGCCAAAATTGAAAATAACGATCTTCCCGCCGATGCGGTTTTTTACTTTTTCCCGGGCTTTTTTGAAATCCTCCGTATCATGACTGCTCGGCGTTTGGTTCCAGTTAAAATCGGTTTCCGTAAAAATGGGAAGTATGTCATGGAAGGAAACAAAACTAATCCGCGCCCCGTCAAACACGCACAGCCAGGGCGGGGCTAAATGCTCGGCTTTCTCGTAGGTCTTTTTGCAGGTCAAAATAAGCTGGGTATACATACTGAAAACGTCATGGATTTTCTTTTTCGCTTCCCCCCAGACCCAATGGCGGGAAGCGCCCGCGCCATCGCTGAACAGGCCGCCCCGGGCTTTCTTGTTGGTAATGACAAAATCTATGCTGCCGATATTCGGCTCGTAGCCGAATTGGGAGAAGAAATCGGCGTAGACAAGACCCTTCAGGGTTTCTTCTTTCTGTATTCCGGCGTAGTTGGGCATGGGAAGCAGTATAGCGCGCCGGGAAAGGAAGGGCAACGGCATAACGCCTGGGGGGAACCGCTGAATTAATAGGTTTTTTTTAACACAGCCCGCGGATTACACTGCTTACCGCTATTAACCGCTGATTGCCGCTGATTACCGCTGATTGCCGGTAACAAAATCCGTGTTAATCCGTGAAAATCCGCGTTAATCCGCGGTCCCTTTTGATAATGCTTTTTTAACCAGGCCCGAAAAGAACCGCTGATTACGCTGATTACCGCTGATTGCCGGTAACAAAATCCGTGCTAATCCGTGAAAATCCGCGTTAATCCGCGGTCCCTTTTGATAATGCCCGTTTAACCAGGCCCGCTGAGAACGCCGGCGCCGCCGGAAAGCATTCGCCGCCCCTTGCTTCCCCGCTTCCCCGCTGGTATCATTAGAGCTGTTCTGAAACTGAAATTTCAGAACGGCTTCCGCTTAAAAACGCGGTTTCACCGGACTTTAGTCCGCGGGCTTCAGCCTGAGAAACCGCGGGGCGTGTTTACCGGACCGATGGCCGGCAGCCAGCCGGGTTTTGGAACACGCCTATTCCCCCGGCAAGGGAGCGCCGGCTGCCTCCTATCGGGGGCGCGGGCCATGTCCGGCAACCGGTGTTTCTTGCCCCTATTTGCGTAAGGAGGCGCTATGCCGGCGTTATTGGGCATTGATCTGGGCACTTCAAGCGTCCGGGCCATGATTTTACAGACCGGAACCAGGGAACAGCGGGTATGCGGCGAGGAATACGCGGTTTCCTATCCCCAGCCCTATTGGGCCGAACAGGACCCGCGCCTTTGGTACGCGAAGACCTGCTCCGCTGTCCGCAAGCTCCTTGCGCTGACGGGCCTTGCCCCGGAGAATATCCAGGCCGTCGCTTTTTCAGGCCAGATGCACGGCCTGGTGTGTTTGGACGGGCAGGGGGAATTGCTGCGGCCCGCGATTATTTGGCCGGATCAGCGTTCCGCCGCCTCAATACAAAAGATATATGACGTCCTGGGCGCCGCCGCGGTGCGCCAGGAAATCCAGAACGCCCTTGCCCCAGGCTTTCTCCTGGCCTCGCTGTACTGGCTTTTTGAGCATGAACAGGAAACTTATAAGCGGATACGCTCCGTGATGCTGCCCAAGGATTATATCAAATTCCGCCTGACCGGGCGTATTGTTACCGATTATTCCGACGCCGCGGGGAGCGCCGCCTTTAATAACGCCAGCCTGTCCTGGTCGCTTCCGCTGCTGGAAGCCCTGGGCCTTTCCCCCGAGGTCTTTCCTCCATGCCTGCCCTCAACGGCGCTCATCGGAACGGTTACGGAACAGGCCGCCCAGGAAAGTTCGCTGCGCCGGGGGACCGCGGTGGTTAACGGCGGGGCGGATCAGGGTATGCAGGCCGTCGGCAGCGGGATTATCGAAGAAGGGGTATTCGCCTGCAATATCGGAACCGGCGGGCAAATTTCCACCACCCTATCCAGCCCCCGGTACCATGAAAAGTTCCGGGTGAATGTCTTCGCCCATGTCCTTCCGGGCAAATGGAATATCATGGCCGCCATGCTGAACGCCGGGGCTTCCCTCAAATGGCTGGCCCGGCAGGTGCTCGGCGCGGATGATTACCAGGCCCTGGACAGGGAGGCTGAAAAAATAGCCCCAGGATGCGAGGGGCTTATCTTTCTGCCCTATCTCACCGGGGAGCGTTTTCTACAGGACCCCAGCGCCCGGGGCGTGTTCTTCGGCCTTACGGCAAAGCATAACCGCTTTCATCTGGTCCGCGCGGTGATGGAAGGGGTGGTCTTTGCCCTGCGGGACTGTTTGGACAGCATAGTCCAGGATATGGGCGTTCCCTGCAAGCGGATAGTCGCCGCCGGGGGCGGGGCGGCGGGATCGCTGTGGCCTCAAATACAGGCGGATATTTTGGAGCGGCCCCTGGTCCGCGGCCTGAACACCGAACAGGCATGCCTCGGCGCGGCGATTATCGCGGGCGTGGGGGCCGGCGTGTACCCCGACGCCGGAAGCGCGGTCCGGGAACTGGTACAATACGGCAGCCGGTATGAACCCCGGATCGCCTATCAAGCCCGCTACCGGGAATACCGCGCCCTGTTCCAGGAACTCTATGCCAGAAATAAGGATATGTTCCACCGTATCGGGCGGCTCTGAGCCGGGGGCGTTCAGCGGCGGTGCCTGGCGCCCATAAACAGCCGCCCCATAAGGGCCGCGAGGGACTGCTGGAACACTATGCCCAGCAAGGCCGGCAGGGCCGCGGCTTCGGGAAAGAATTCCACCGCAATGCTGGTAACCGCGCTGATATTGCGGAGCCCTCCGGTAAAGAACAGGGCTATCCGTTTTTCCGGCGGAAGCCTTCCCGCAAGGCCGCCCAGGTTTGCGAACAGATAGCCGGTTGCGGACAGTAGTATGCCCAAGGCCGCCACCGCCCAAACCTTAGGCTCGCCGAACCGCGCCTTGGGAACCACCGGCGAAGCATTGGCGGCGATTATCAGGGGCAGGCATAATTTGGAAAGGGGCGCGAGATAGGGGCCGATGAGGGCCGGAACCTTCCCCCGGCTGGCTTCATTGACCGTTACGCCGGCGGCGGCGGGCAGTACCACCATAACGCATAGGGAACGGGCGATGCCGCCGGTATGCATCGCGGTTCTTGTCCCCATGAGCGCCAACAGGGTAGCGGGGGTTACCAAGGGCGCCAGCAGGGTGTCCAGGAACAGCAGGGTAAGGCAGAGCGCCGCGTCCCCGCGGAACAGCGTTACCCAGAGCAGCCCTGATACCGCCGCCGGCCCTGAGTACAGCAGGATGAACCCCGTTACGGTGTCCGCGTCCCCGGGAAAGAACAGGGAAGAAACGCCGAAGGCTGCCAGGGGCATAATGATATGCATGGAAATGAACGCCGGCAGTATGGGCAGGGGCCGGCGCATACATTGGACAAACGCGCCGGTTCTCAGGTTCAGTGCCCCGGAAAAGGTTATCATGCCGAAAAGCGCCGCAACCATAGGGCGGAGCTGGATAAATATGCCGGGCAGCAAAAAGCCCATCACGATACCCAGGGGCGTTAAGGCCGGCATCAGATGCTCCAGCTGTTTATTGCAGACATCCGCGGCTGCCCTGGATTTTTGGGAAAGCGCCATAGCGGTTCCTTGTATACACGCCGCTCTTTCAAGGCTAAAGGAGTTCCGCCCCAAGCGCAATAGGGCGGCGCGTATCCGGTGAACGGCTTTTCTAAAGAAAAGCCCCTGAATCCGGCTATGGAAGAGAACAGGAGACTGCCTATGAAGGCGGCGGGCCGGATTTCAGGGGCCCCTGTATCCTATGATACAGCGGAAAAAAAGTCAAGCGCCCGCGCAGCGCCCCTGTTTTGACAACTTAAACCTATGTGGTGGGGGGACCGGGGGGCGGGCAATCCGGCGTTGCCGGATTGCCCCGGAGTTTTGCCTCCGGCAAAACTCCGGGGCGGACAGAGTTTGCGTGGAGCGCAAACTCTCAAGCCAAAGCCGCATGGCGGCTTTGGCAGCCCCCGT
>JAITHL010000150.1 GCA_031279975.1 Treponema sp.
AGAGTTTACCCGTTTCCTTGAAACGACAATAATAAAGAATCCGCCTGAAATCATGTCGGAAGAACTCAAAGCTGAAATGGATGCCTCAAAAAAAGAATATCAGGATAAAGAAACTCCTCTTGAAAAAGAACTGCGGATTATGGATAATCTTTTAAACTACCTTTACATTCAATACTTTTCTCAGAATATGTAAGTATCGTTTAATAGTCTGATTATGTCCCATACAAAAATTTACCCCCAAAACCGCTCCACCGACGGTTTCACCCCCTGATAAGGCGCAAGCCGCTCCAGCAGAATAGGCCGGTCATAGTGGTCGGTCATGGCAACCGACCTATGCCCTACGAACTCCCGCAAAACCTGTTCCGAGAGGAGCGTCCGCATCCTTGTATTATAGGTATAGCGGAGGCAGTGGACGGTGAGGCGGCGGGTTTCGTAGTCTATCCCGGCGTTCTGGAGGCCGTAGCGGAAGCGGTCAAGGATATAATAGTTGGCTATGGGCTTTCCGTGATACGAGAAGATCAGCCCCGGATAATCAGGACAATCCGGGGTGCGCCTAAGCCAGCGTTCCAATATCCGCAGGGTGATTTCCGGGATGATAACCGCCCGGCTCCGGGAATCCTCCTTGGTAGCCTTCTTGAGAGGGCCTATCTCCCCCCGGTCGTCCACGGCGCGGTCTATCACCATGCCGCTGTTGGGGATACTGACCTGCTCCCGGTGCAAGGCCCGGATTTCCCCGGAACGAAGCCCCGCAGAGACGGTTACGCAAAAGAGGGTTCCGAACATCAGGGCGAGGCTCTCATCCCCTTCCTTACGCTTGTCAGGGGGACGGGTCCAGATGCGGATAAGTTCCTGCTCATCGTAGGGGAACAGGGCGGTCAATTCCTTGCTGGAAAGGACATTCTGACGCCTGCCGTTGCGCTTGAATGGCTCGAACTCCGGGATAAGCTCGATAATCCCCTCCCGTTTGGCCTCCCGCATGACCAGTTGCAGGGTGTAGAGGATCGTGTTCCGGCAGGAGTTGGAGAGCCACTGGTCAAGGAGGAAGTCCTCAACCAGGGTAGGGGTAATCTCGGTAAACTACAGATGCCCGAACTTGGGCAGGAGGTAGCTTGAGAGGTGGCGGCGGTGCTGGCTGATAGTCTGGGGTTTGAGAACCCGGCCCTTGGCGGCCCACCGCGCAAGGCGGGATGCGCCTTCGGTGAACATATCCTTGGCAAAGTCCTTGATGGTCAAGGAGCTAAGGGCGGTTTTCCGCTTGGCCCCAGCCAAATTCGCATCGAGAAGGTCTTCAAGCCAAGCCACGGCTGAACGCTTGTCATCGCATCCGTGGCCGCAAGCCTTCTGTATCCGCTTGCCCTGGTCTTCATACCAGTAATAGAAGTAGGTACTTCCCCGGCGTTCCCTCTCAAAGAGGTGGTACTTCCCGACTGTGATAGCCATTCCGCCATTCCTTCGCACCACGTCTTGTTGACTATTTGTTGACCATTTCGCTGACCAGCGTTTATTTCGACAAATAGTCTGTAAGTGTCAGAATAGACGGTTTTGGCAGGATTTCGCTAATTCCTTGCAGAATAAGGAATTACAACAAAAAAGCCTGTCCGAAGACAGGCTTTTTTTACTCCCCCGCGCGGGTTCGAACCACGGACCCAGTGGTTAACAGCCACTTGCTCTGCCAACTGAGCTACAGGGGATAACTGTTACTAGCATATCGATTTTTCTTTTTTTTGTCAAGCGCCGTATTTTTTTAAAATAAATTTTTTAGGCCGGGAATGGCTCTTCCGCCCTTCTTGAAATTGACCGGCCCCCTGGGTATGTTCTTATATAAGGAGGCTGTTCCAGAAGGACGGATTTTGGAACAGCCCCAGGGAAGTAAGGAAGAGCTATGGATGCAACGGATTGGGAACTTATCATCATCGGAGCGGGGCCCGCGGGCTTAACCGCGGCCCAGTACGGGGCGCGGGCCGCCCTGCGGACGCTGGTTATTGAACAACTGTCCCCGGGGGGCCAGGCCCTGCTTATTGATAAGCTGGAGAACTACCCCGGCCTGTTTCCCGCAAAGTCCGGGTATGACTTTTCCCAAGACCTCTATTGTCAGGCCGGGGCTTTCGGCGCCCAGTTTCTCTTTGATTCGGTACTTGCCCTGGAAAAAGAGGCGGACCGTTTCCTGGTTACGCCCAGCGGCGGGCAAAAAATGCGCGCCAAGGCGGTGATCATCGCCGCTGGAACCAAGCGCCGTCCGCTGGGTATTCCCGGAGAAGCGGAATTTGCCGGGCGGGGGGTATCCTCCTGCGCAACCTGCGACGGGCCCTTTTTTAAAAATAACAAGATATTCGTGGTCGGCGGCGGGGACGCGGCCTGCGTTGAGGCCCAGTACCTCTCCCATTTGAGTTCCCAGGTGGTACTGATCCACCGCCGGAACCGTTTCCGGGCCCAGGGCGCTTTGGCGGAACAGGCGGCGCGGAATCCGCATATCGAGGTGCGGCTGAATACCCGGATGCGGGAAATCCGGGGGGATACCCAGGTACGCTCGGCGGTGTTGGAGCGGCTTGATTCCGGGGAGCTTTACGAGGAAGCGGCGGGGGCGGTCTTTATCTTTGCCGGAACCCTTCCCCAAACCGCCTTTCTTACGGCGGAACCCGGGACGCCGGGGCGGCGGCTTGCGGTCGCCTTTGACCCCCATGGGTATATTGTTACCGGCGGGGCCATGGAAACCGCGGTTCCCGGCCTCTTTGCCGCCGGCGATGTCCGGGCCGGGTCCTTCCGGCAGGCCGTAACCGCCGCGGGCGAAGGCGCGGCGGCGGCCCACAGCGCCGCGCTCTATATCGATGGGCTTGACGGCGGCGCTGACCGGTGAAGCGCGGTATCCGGGAAAGCCCAACGCCTATGGGAAGCCAAGCCGCCCATGCTCAAGCACCGGGGGGGCGGTCCGGCGCCGTCCCAGTCGCGGGGGCCGGAAGCCCCCTAAAGGATCCCCAAAAACGGAATTTTTGCGGCTATTTTGACGCAAAAATCCACAAGCGCCAGAGGCTCCCAGCCCTCCGGCTCATTTTTTTGACGCTGCTTCTAGTTTTTCCGGATATGTTTTTGAGGGCCCAAACCTTTGACAGCCCTGAAGAGCACCGGGAACTGGCGGCCCGGCTGCTGGCCCGGATGACCGATGAGCAGGCCCTGGCCCAAACCTTCATGCTCGGCTGGGTCGGCGCCGGACCCTCTCCCCTGATTATGGATTGGATTCGCCTCAGGAATATCGGCGGGGTGAAGATATTCGGCTGGAATACCGGGGATACTATAAAACTGGCGGAAACCGTGGGGGACCTGCAACAGACGGCCCGGTCCGGGGCCTTGCGGATTCCCCTCCTGGTGGCGACGGATCAGGAAGGGGGCTGGATACGGCATGTTAAGGGGGCCACCAGTGAAAGCCCGGGTAACATGGCCATCGGCGCGTCGGGCTATCCCCAGGACGCCTATTGGTCCGGCTATTATATCGGGCGGGAATTGGCGGTCCTGGGGGTCAATATGAACTTTGCCCCCACGGTTGATCTGGCCACCAACCGGGACTCCGCCCTGATAGGCCCCCGGTCTTTTGGCGGCGATCCCGTCCATGCGGGCATCCTGGGCGCGGCCTTTGCCAAGGGGCAGGCGGCCGCGGGGATCATTGCCACGGCGAAACATTACCCCGGCCATGGGGACACGAATCTCGATTCCCATGGGGTGCTTCCCCAGATCAACGCCTCCTTTGAGACCCTCTGGGAACGGGAACTGGTCCCCTACCGGATGCTGGCCCGTGAGGGTATCCCCGCTATCATGAGCGGCCATCTGGCCTTTCCCCGCACCCCGGCCGCTTCAGCCCCCGCGTCCCTTTCCCCGTGGTTTCTCAAAACAATACTGCGGGACCGCATCGGGTTTGCGGGGCTTATCATCACCGACGATCTCTTGATGAACGGGGCAACCATAAGCGCGGGGAGCCTTTCCCAGGCGGCGAAACAGGCGCTCTTAGCGGGGAATGATATGATAATGCTCTCCAAGACCCCCCTGCTCTCAGACCCGGTTTGGACCGCCCTGGCATCGGCCCTGCGGACGGAACCGGCCTTCCGCTCCCGTGTCCGGGACGCGGCCCTGCGGGTGCTGACCATAAAGCTCCAGCGCCTGCGGGGGGCCGGGGCCGTTCCCTTCACGCCTGATTTGAAACGGGCGGCTTCGTATCTGCCGGACCCCGCGGGCGCCGCCTTTTTTCTGGACCTAGCCGCCCGCAGCGTAACTGTGGTAAGGGGCGCAAAAGAGGTCATCCCCCTTAAGGCGGAAGACGCCGGACGGGTGCTCCTGGCGGGGCAGTACGAGGACTTTTTTAGGGCGGGAAAAAAAGCCTATCCCAATGCCCAGGTCTATTGGCATTCCGCCTCCCCGGAGAACGCCGGCTTACGCGCCGCGGCTCAGAACGCGGATACCATCATTTTTTGCCTCTCCGGGCCTTCGGACCTGGAACCGCTGCGGACACTGGAGGCCCTGAAAAAACGGGTTATCCTCTTCTCCATACTGAGCCCGGCGCATCTGGCCGCGGCCCCCTGGGTTGACGGGGCCGTCGCGGTATACAGTTATGCCCCGGAATCGTTTATCGCCGGGTTTTCCGTCCTCCTGGGCCGGATTCCCGCGCGGGGCAGGCTCCCTATGGATGCATCGGTCTTCGGCCTTCCCGGACGCCCCGCCTTGCCCTGAGCCATGGGCCTTCCCTGTTGGCGTCCGGTAAAACGCCAAGCCCTTGCCCCGGCGGAAGCCTTTCTCCGGGACCGGGAACCCCTTTGCGTGGCCGCCGCCGCCAGATTCCGGCAGCTCGATCTTGCCCAGGATCAGCTCTGGGCCTTTTTCAGCCCCCAGGGCCGCGTTGCCGGCCTGCTGCTTCAGAGCAAACGGATATGGTTCCCCCTGTTTTACGGCCGCCGGAATATTCCAGCCCCCGGTTTCTTGGAGCGCTTCCTGCTGAGATGCCCCCTTCACGCGGTTCAAGGCATCCGGGAGGACGCGGAACTTATGGAAGCCATGCTGAAACGCCAGGGGCGCGGCGTACAAGACCAGTACGACTACGATTTGATGCGGCTGGACCAGCCCCCCCAGCGGGAAAGCCTGAGCCGGGGACCCCCGGAACTCATACTGCGCAGGCCGGAAATGGCGGACGCGGAGGGCCTGTATCCCCTACAGGCGGCCTATGAGCGGGAAGAAGTGCTGCCCAAGGGCGCCGCATTCGTTCCAGCCGCGTGCCGGCTGTCCCTGGAACAAGCCATTAGCCGGAAATCCATGCTGGCCGCGCTTTTGGACGGCCGCGTTGTGGGCAAGATACATATCAGCGCCGAGTCCTTTTCCCGGTTTCAGATCGGGGGGGTCTATGTGCATCCCGGTTACCGGGGAAGGGGCGTGGCAACCCGGATGACCGCGGTGTTTACCCAAGAACTCCTGGTCCGGGGGAAGGGGGTGTCCCTCTTTGTGAAAAAGCGGAATACGAGCGCCCAGCAGGTCTACCGCCGCATCGGGTTTAATCCCCTCGCCGATTACCGGATATGCTATTATTGACCGGGCGGGCGGGGCCGGCGTTCTCAAGGGCATGCGGATTGCGGGGCCGCGGTCCGGCGCGGATAGAATGCCTATAATCAAAGGAGCTACGCATGGCCGGCTATAGCGGCATAGAAAAAGAGGAAACCCTAAAAGGGCTGGTGTATAAGGATTATTTCTCCCAATTCGGCTATGAGCCGAATATCGACAGCATAGATTTTGTCATTACCGGTAAAAAGACCAGAACGGATTTGTTCAGCGAGGGCGCGGGCGCTTCCCGCCATTGGGTCTGGGGGGAAGCGAAAAAGAAAATTTATGATATTTTCAATATGTATACCCAGCTTATTTTGACATGCAAAAAGACCTATGAGAAAGCCGAGCATTTAGCCCCGCCCTGGCTGTGCGTGTTTGACGGGGCGCGGATTAGTTTTGTTTCCTTCCATGACATACTTCCCATTTTTAACGAAACCGATTTTAACTGGAATCAAACGCCGAGCAATCACGATACAGAGGATTTCAAAAAAGCCCGGGAAAAAGTAAAAAACCGTATCGGCGCAAAAATCGTTATTTTCAATTTTGAAGCGGACGGCCGGGATATAAAGGAATTTATCAAAGCTCATTTTACGGCCGGCGGAAGCGCTTCA
>JAITHL010000164.1 GCA_031279975.1 Treponema sp.
TTTAACAAGGTCCGCTGATTACCACTGATTACCGGTAACAAAATCCGTGTTAATCCGTGAAAATCTGCGTTAATCTGCGGGCCCTTTTGATAATGCCCGTTTAACCAGCGCTTCCCTAGCTTCGTATAGGCGTGGGCCTTCCACATGCCGCGCAAACATAGTTCTTAGCTCCCGCTTCGCGCCTGATCCCCTGTACAGCGGCCCGGAAGCCCCGCCGCCGGACCAGGAGGGCGCCGCAGAACGCGCAGGGGGTATCCTCGAATCCCCGGGAACAGGGAATATTCCCGGTATACACATACCGAAGGCGCCGCCGGGCGCTTTGGGCGGCCTTCAAAAGGGCTTGGGGGTCTGTGGGCGGGGCGTTGTGGCAATAGTCTGGATGGTAGGCCGAAAGGTGCCAGGGGATTTCCGGGGAAAGCCCCGCAAGGAAATCAGCGCAGGCGGCGGTTTCCGCCTCGCCGTCGTTTAAGCCCGGCACTATCAGGGTGGTAACTTCCAGCAGTATTCCCAATGCGCGGGCGGCCCGGATACAATCGAGGACCGCGTTCAGATCGCCCCCCAGGACGCGGGCGTAGGTCTCCGGGGAAAACGCCTTGAGGTCTATATTGGCGGCGTCGGTTAAGGACAAAATATCCCTTGCCGCATCCGGCCCGGCGCAGCCGTTGCTTACCAGTACGTTGGCGATCCCCGATTCATGGGCCGCGGCCATGCAGTCCAGGAGGAACTCCCCGTGAACCAGGGGTTCTGAGTAGGTATAGGCGATTTGCCTGAAACCTCCGGCTTTGGCGGCGGCGATGACCGCCTCTACCGGCATATACCGGCCCGGCGCGCCGGCGCTTTGGGATATACGCCAGTTTTGACAGAAGGGGCAGCGGAGATTGCACCCCGTAAATCCCAGGGAGAGCACCCCTTCCCCAGGCCGGAAGTGGTAAAGGGGTTTTTTTTCCAGGGGGTCTTCCGCCAGGGCGGTGATGTAGCCGTAATAGGGAAGCCGGGCTTCCCCGTCCTGGTTGCGCCTGACCCGGCAGAGGCCGGCGCGTCCGGGGGTGATCCGGCATCCGTGGGGGCAGAGGGAACACCGGAGGCCCCTGTTGGGGGCGGGGGTAACATACCGGGGTTGCGGCTCTGCCATGGTTAATAGAGCAGCATGGGGCCCCGGAAATCCTTAGTTTTCTTGACAAACTGGATGGGGTCCTGTACTTCAAAGGGTTCCAGGAGAACCCCCCGGGCGCCTTTGCGTATCCAGAGTTTTATGAGGGGCACCCCTTCGCCCGCTTCAGTTACCGCCGAGGGAAATTCCTCCACATGGAGCACGTCCTCCAGCTTAAATTCCATGACCTGGGGGCAGGGTCCCAGGGGATCATAGATAAGGACGATTTTATTTTTTTCCGCCGGATGCTGCCGGGGGTATCCGGTAAAGGGAACGCACTCCTTGGGATAATCTTCCGTGTATTTTGCGATGCTATTGGGGGGTAACGATTCAAGATAGCTTGCTATATTCATGTATACCTCCTTTCTATTTTTATAGTATACTGGGGGGCGCTTAAAAAAGCTATAAACCGGGGCGGCCGTAAAATCCCGGTTTTGCGGCCGCCGGCTTCTAAAAAAAGCATGGTTCGCCGGACTTTAGTCCGCGCCCTTGGGCGGGAAACCGCAAGGGCCGGCGCAAAAATACGGTTTTTGCGCCGGCCCAACCTTATGAGGAGTGCCCATGTTGGAAATGCCGGACGCCCGGCGGGTATATGTATTTCAAGGGGAAGCGCTGCTGGTTCCCCAAGCGGTTCCCGATGGGGAGATTTTTCAGGGCCTTGCCCCTGAAATCCCGCCCCCAGCGCCGCCGGTCGAATACTATGAGGTTCCCGGCCTGAACGGGGCGGAACCGGTTCCCTACTACGCCCTGGGGAACGGCGTTCCGCCGCCCGCGGGGTGGCGGGCGGTTACTATCCGTAACGCCCTGCCCCGCATGATCTCCCCGGAGGACGCCGCGGCCGGCTGTACGGGCCGGCTGCTCCGGGCCTATCACATTTTCCGGTGGCGCCGGGAATCGGCCTTTTGCGGCAGCTGCGGCAGCCCCAATGGGGACGCACCCCAGGGGCCGGCCCGCCGGTGTCCGGCCTGCGGCAGGATGGAATTTCCCCGGATTTCCCCGGCGATCATCGTCATTGTTACCAACCGCAAAGGCCAGGCCCTGTTGGCCCATAACCGGCGCTTTGAGGGGAATATCTACAGCCTCATCGCGGGGTTTAACGAAGCGGGGGAAACCCTGGAAGCTACGGTAAAACGGGAAGTCCGGGAAGAGGTGGGCGTCGAGGTCGAAGGGATACGCTACGCCGCTTCCCAGCCCTGGCCTTTTCCCAACTCCCTTATGGTGGGCTTTGCCGCCCGCCACGCCGGGGGAGAGCCGGTCCCGGATGGGAAGGAAATTACCGACGCCCGCTGGTTTGACCGGCATACCCTGCCGAACCTTCCCGGTTTGGGCTCGGTGGCCCGCTACCTGATCACCCGCTGGCTTGAGGGCTCCCTCTAGGGAAACACTGATTAAATCCAATCGAGGATTTAATCAGTGTATCTTACCCGCATTTGCGTAATGAAATGAGCAAATGCAGAGGGTAACGCTGATTAGCGTCAAGTTAATCAG
>JAITHL010000169.1 GCA_031279975.1 Treponema sp.
GGGCAGACCCTCTTCCAGGGCTGGTATACCGGCAATGGAAGCGGCGGCGATTGGGGAAACCGGTTTACCAGCGCATCGCAGGTTACGGCTGATATGACAGTATACGCCAAGTGGGGAGCCGCAGCGCCCACAACATGCACCGTTACCTTCGATTCCCAGGACGGTTCTTCACCTCTCAGCGTAACCGTCAATAGCGGCGATACGCTCGGTACTTTGCTCCAGCCGGCAAAAGCGGGTAATACCTTCGGCGGCTGGTTCATGGCGGTCAATGGGGGCGGAACGCAATTTACCGGGTCAACGCCGGTTACGGACGACATCACTCTATACGCGAAGTGGATCGTCACCCAATACACCGTTACCTTCGATTCCCAGGGCGGTTCCACCGTTCCCAATACAACCGTCAATCATGGCAGTTCGCTTGGTTCGTCGTTCCCCGCCGCGCCCGCAAAAACGGGTAATACCTTCGGCGGCTGGTTCACGCAGGCCAATGGAGGCGGCACGGCATTTACCGGGACAACGCCGGTTATGGGTAATATCACGGTATACGCCAAGTGGACGGCCCAGAGCAGCGGCGGTGAATACAACCTAGTATGGGGAATTTTCAATAGTTCTTTCAGTCAGGCTGAAAGCATCATTTTGTCACAGAAATGGACTGTTGAAAAAACGGACGGCGGTACAGCTGCGGGGGCCAAAGGCGCGGAAGCGACAAAAATTTACAATTGGTGCCTGGCAAATGTTCAATTTACAGACGGCGGAACTGAACAAGGTTCTTTTGAAGAGATAGTGAATCTTTCAATAGACGGTGTTTCCGCTCCGCGCGGACTGAAAAACTGGGCGAATTACAACAAGGATAATGTTCCATTGGCAGGTATTTTTGACGGGGGAAGTTTTGTGGTGCTGTTTTACATAACAAAATAATTAAACCGTTCATCATGCCGCATAAGGGCGCTGATTTATGGAAAAAAGGCGGTTTTATGCGGCATAAGGGTGCGGATATATCTCTAAAGAGGCACCCTTGGCAAAACTCCGTAGTGGTTCCGCTGCGCGGAACCACGCTTGCGGGGGGTACGGACGCGCGCCGGTGCCGGCAGCCAGCCGCATGGGGGGCAGCGGAAGACCGCAGGGCTGGAGCGAGGGGGGCGCGCCCCTTTTTGTATCAATTGGGCGTAAAACCCTGGGGATTAGACTTCAATCCCTGGGATTGGCGTTAATAGAGCTGTTCTGAAACTGAAGTTTCAGAACAGCTCCCGCTTAAAAACGCGGTTTCACCGGACTTTAGCCCGCAGGCTTTAGCCTGAGAAACTGCGGGACGTGTTCCGAAACCAACCGGGTTTTGGAACACGTCTAATGTATTAGCAGACCATATAGTTGAAAGTAAATCCTTGCGTTTAACCCCAGCAAGTTATCAAAATGATCCCAATGAAGGAAAAGCCTTTTTTAAAAAATATTGAAGGATTTTCAGGTGAAAACGATTCGGCCCTTATTGATTGGGTTGAGTCGATAAGAGAAGGAAGCATGGAGAAGGCAGCCTAAAATTCCTAGCGCAATAGGGTAGAATAAAATCAGGAGGCGGGAATGAGTTACCGGAGAATTACCCTGGAAGAACGGAAAGAGATATTCAGGCCGTATTACGTTGAACGGATGACATTGAAAGACATAAGAACTTTATACAACATTCCCCGAAAAACACTGCCAGGACCGGCGATTGCATTTACCCCTATCTTCCCTGCGAAAGTGTTGATTTATTCTATCAAAAATTCGAACTGAAGGCCCGCAATCAGCGTTGCTTTAATGCGGTATTTGCGCAACGAATGGGGTAAATACCGAGGACAACGCTGATTAGCGTCAAGTTAATCAGCGTTACCCTAGGACGCCTTCTTTTTCCCATGTTTTATGGCGGCCCGGCAGGTTTTACAAACCTTGATCTTCCCTTCTTCGGCTTCCTGTTCGTAGAGAATCTTCACGTTGCTTCGTTTACAAACCGGACATTCCCCCCGTCCACGGGAGACCAATTCCCGTATTCCCTTTCCCCTATGCGCTTTCGCCATTTTCCCGCTCCGTATACCTATAAAAATCTATCCAGCCCGCCCCGTACCACACAACGGCAACGGACCGCCGCTTAAACCGCCGCCGTATTCTGTTTCTTAGCCTTTTTACGCCCCGATGCTTCGGAGGCCAATTGATAATCAACCAGTTCTAGGATAACTACTTCCGCCGCGTCCCCGTAGCGCTCGCCTAACTTGAGTATCCGGGTATACCCGCCGGGCCGCTCCTTCATCCGGGGAGCTATATTGGTAAACAATTTTGCCACTATGCCCTCATCATACAAACGGCTTGAAACAATGCGCCGGTTGTGCACCGAATCGACCTTTGCCCGGGTAATCATTTTTTCCGCGCTCCGCCTGATTTCCAGGGCCTTTGCTTTGGTGGTCCTGATCCGCTCATATCTGAATAAGGAGGTCAGCATATTACGGCGCAAGGCTTTCCGATGAGCTGATGAACGCTCAAGGGGGTTAAATCCTCTTCTATGTTTCATCTTTTTCTTCCTCTTCCTCTTCTTCCTTTTCCCTTGGCGGAGTTCTAACCGCGTTCTTCAGTAAGTTCAGATCGGTTATGCCGAGGCTTAAATTCCATTCCCTCAGTTTTTCCTTAATTTCCTGAAGGGATTTCTTGCCGAAATTCCGCGTCTTGGTAATATCGTCTTCGGTTCTCCGGGTTAGTTCCCCAATGGTTGTAATATTGGCGTTCTTTAAGCAGTTGGAAGAGCGAACTGAAAGCTCCAATTCCTCCACCGGGGTGCTGAGAATTTGGCGTATCCGCTCATCTTCTTCGTCAATACAGTCATCCAACCCCAGATTGTTCTCATCAAAGTTGATAAATACCGCAAGATGATCCTTGGCGATCTTCGCGGCCTCAGCCAGGGCGTCGTCGGGTTTCACCGTGCCGTCAGTCCACACCTCAAGAATAAGTTTATCATAGTCGCTCCGCTGGCCCACCCGGGTAGGCTCTACCATGAATTTCACCTTCTTCACCGGGGAAAATATGGCATCCATCGGAATGGTTCCAATGGTTTCCAAATATTTTTCATTCACCTCGGAGGAAACATACCCGCGCCCTAAATCAATCTGGATTTCCATTTCCACATTGGCGTTATCCATCAGGGTCATCACATGCTGCCCCCGGCTCAGGACCTCCACTTCGCTGATCCGATCAAAATCGTCGCTTTTCACCTCCCGGTTTCCAGACCATTCGTAGTGTACAAGATGCTGTTCCGCCTCCATAGGAAGCCGCAGGCGTATCTGTTTAAGGTTATTGATAACCTCTAGCGTGTCTTCTACAATATTGGGGATGGTCTCAAATTCACTGGAAATGGCGTGAGCTACCCCGTCGGCATCCCGGGAGACGATCCGTACCGATGTAATAGCATAACCCTGTATCGATGAAAGGAGAACCCGCCGCAGGGTATTACCGATGGTGGCGCCAAAGCCCGGCTCAAAGGGAGCGGCGCTAAACTTCCCATAGTTCTGTTTCAGTTCGCCATGCTCATAAATAATACCCTTCGGACGTTTGAATCCATAAAGCAGATTCTTACGGGACATGAACGCTCCTTATTTAGAATAGTATTCAACAATCATCTGTTCTTTGATGTCCGCAAGATCCGTAATATCACTCCGCCGGGGAGCGGCAAGCAGTTTGCCTTTCATCCCGTCTGGATCAAGCTGGAGCCACGGCATAACGCCGGATTTGCCGAATTCCTTCAAGGCATCTTTAACAACCACAAGGTTCTTACTCCGTTCTTTAATTTCAACGGCGTCTTCGGGTTTTACCAAATAGGAGGGAACATTTACCCGCTTGCCATTGACCAGCACATGGCCGTGCAACACAATCTGCCGGGCCTGGCTCCTGCTTACCGCGAAACGAAGCCGGTATACCACATTATCAAGCCGACGTTCCAAGAGGACAAAAAGATTTTCGCCGGTAATGCCCGGCATACGCAGGGCCCGTTCAAAAAACAGATGGAACTGCTTTTCCTGCATACCATATATCCGCTTCAGTTTTTGCTTTTCCCGAAGCTGGCTGCCAAAATCCGAACGCTTTCCCGGCCTGGCTTTGGGGTCTTTCCCCGGCGCGGGCCTTTTCTTATTAATGGGGCATTTATCGCTCTTACAGCGTTCCCCTTTTAATACAAGCTTTTTCTGTTCAGCCCGGCATAACCGGCATACCGGTCCGGTATATCTTGCCATAGTGTTAGAACCCCCTTAGATACGCCTTGTTTTACGCGGCCTGCAACCATTATGGGGAACCGGCGTAACATCATTGATCGAGCGGACCTTGATCCCCAGGGCGCCCAGTTGACGGATTGCGGATTCCCGGCCTATTCCCGGCCCCTTCACATAGACATGCACCTCCCGCAACCCCGCTTGTATCGCCTTCTGAGCCGCCGTTTCGGTAACTGTTTGGGCCGCAAAGGGAGTGGATTTCTTAGCGCCCCTGAATCCCAAACCGCCGGAACTTGCCCAGGAAACCGCGTTGCCCATAAGGTCGGTGATGGTTACAATCGTATTGTTGAACGACGCCTGGATATAGACATTTCCTTCATATACGGTCTTTTTCTCTTTCCGCTTTTTGGTATTCTTGGTATTCTTCGTATTACCAGCCACACTTTCCTCCGCTTATCTATTTCTTCTTTCCCGCGACGGTCTTCTTCTTTCCTTTTCGAGTCCGCGCATTGGTCCTAGTCCGCTGGCCCCTGAGGGGAAGGCCCTTCCGGTGCCGAAGCCCCCGGTAACAACCGATATCCATTAACCGCTTAATATTGAGGGCAATTTCAGTTCTCAGGCGGCCCTCAACCTTATAATCATTTTCAATGAGATGCCTGAGGGCATTCAATTCTTCTTGAGAAAGATCGTTAATCTTCCGCAAAGGATCAATCTCCGCCTTAACGCAGATAGCGCCGGCGCTGGGGCGGCCAATACCGAATATATAGGTCAACGCAATATTTACGTGCTTATTGGGGAGGTCCACCCCCGCGATGCGCGCCATACCCGCTCCTAACCCTGCTTCTGCTTATGTTTCGGATTTTTGCAGATAATACGGATAATTCCGTTCCGTTTAATCACCTTACACTTATCACAAATAGGCTTAACACTAGTCCGAACTTTCATCGTTTATACTCCCTTATCCCCGCTGGGCAAATAAACTCTTTCAACCCTGCTATTTTGAAAGAGCTGTAGCTATAATAATAAAACGTTTTTTGCTATTTCGTCAATGACCTATAAATTCCGTCCCCGCAGATGGCCTTTTTTGGTTAATCCGCCATGGTGATGCATTTTTAGCAACGCTTCAATTTGACTCATGGTATCCAGATCAACCCCCACGAGGATGAGGAGCGAAGTCCCTCCCATTATATAGGATATTGAGGGGGGGAAATCAAACAGGCGCTGGATTATCGTCGGCAGAACCGCGATGACCGCCAGATATAACGAGCCGGGAAGCACGATCCGGTTTAATATCCTGGTTAGGTATTCCTCAATCCGTTCCGTTCTAATTCCTGGTATGGAGCCGCCGTTTTCCCGAATGTTTTTTGCTATTTCTATAGGATTCAGGCTGACCTGGGTATAGAAATAGGCAAAAAATATAATCAGGAGTATGTATAATACGGTGTATAAAGCCCTGTCGGGACTTAAGGCCCGGGAAACAGCCTCCAGCCACGGCACCCCCCCCCCTCCGCCTATGGTTGAGGCGATTTGCAGGGGCAGGGTAAGGATGGATGAGGCGAAGATAACCGGAATAACCCCCGACGGATTAATTTTAAAGGGAATGTAGGTGCTCTGGGATCCATACATCCGGCGCCCGACAACCCGTTTGGCATAGTGAACCGGTATTTTCCGCTGCCCCTGCTGTTCAAATACTACCAGGGCGACCACCGCGACAAACATAATGAAAACAACAATAACAAATACCAAATTCAAGTCCCCGTTTCGGACCCTGCCGATAAGCTCCCAGAGCGCGTGGGGCAGGCGGGCCACAATGCCGGCAAAGATCAAAAGGGATATGCCGTTCCCTATGCCCCGCCGGGTAATCTGTTCCCCTATCCACATGAGGAACATGGTTCCGGTGGTTACCGTAAGCATGGCGATCAGGGTAAAGCGGACAATATCCATGTTGAGCAGATTCACCCCCTGCCCGGACGCGGAAATAGTCCGGGCGTATTGGGTTACCGCAAAAGACTGGACCAAGCAAACCGCCACCGTGCCGATACGCTGATAGGATTGTATCTTTTTCCGGCCTCCCTCCTCTTGGGATATCTTCTTTAGACGGGGAAACACAATAAGGAGGAGTTGCATGATGATGGACATGGAGATGTAGGGCATAATACCCAGCATGAATACCGAAAAGTTTGAGAACGCGCCCCCGGCAAAAAAGTCAAGATAATCAATAATCGCGTTGCCCGAATTTTGCTGGGAAAGGAAATAGGCGTTTAATTCCCGGACATTAACCCCCGGTATGGGCAACACCGCGCCTAAACGAAAAATAATCAGCATGAGGGCCGTAAAAATAATACGCTCCCGGAGTTCTTTTACCCGAAAAATACCGACTAATGGGTTGGCCATGAAGTATTCCTCATCCTAAGCATCTGTTGCTTCATGCGATTTGGCGGCGGATTTCCCCGATGACGATCCTATAACACGGACGGTTCCGCCGGCCCTTTCAATTTTTTCTTTCGCCGATCCAGACAAAGCCTGAACCGCAACCGTAAGTTTTTTGGTAATTTCCCCTTCGCCCAGTATTTTTACCGGCTCCCGCCCCTTTGCTAACCCCTTGGCCGCCAACGTGGCCCTATTAACGGTATCACCCTCCGCGTACCGCTTTTCCAAATCCCCCACATTGATCACCTGATAGTTTTTTTTAAAGGGATAATTAGAAAACCCCCGCTGGGCAAGACGCCGGAACAGGGGCATCTGGCCCCCCTCAAAGCCGATATAGGTTTTTCCGCCAGACCGGGACTTTTGCCCCTTATTGCCTTTTCCGGCGGTAGTGCCCCGTCCGGACCCCTGGCCTCTTCCAACTATCCGTTTCCGTTTATTGGCACCCGCCGGGGCATGCAAGTTAAAATCGTGCATTCCTCAACTCCTCTCCAACCCCTGGGAAGCCGGAAGCTCCTCGACCCGAACTAAATGGGCCACCACCTTCAGCATCCCCCGTATCGAGGGGCTCTCCTCCTGTTCAACGGTTGACCCAATCTTCCGCAATCCGAGGGAACGAACCGTCGCCCGCTGCTTTGGGAGGGAACCGATCACGCTCCGCGTCAAACGAATCCTAATTTTCCGCGCCATACCCTATCCCCATAATTCCTTGAGGGATTTCCCCCGGTTCTTGGCAACCGTTTTGGCATCCAGCATTTTATTAATACAATCAAAGGTGGCTTTCACCACGTTGTACTGGCTGGAAGCGCCTATGGATTTACTGAGCACGTCGGTAATGCCCCCAACTTCCATAATGGCCCGCACTGGCCCGCCGGCAATGATGCCCGTGCCGGAACAAGCCGGTTTCAGAAGCACCCGGGATGCTTTAAATATCCCTTGAATCGCATGGGGTATCGTGCCGTTTTTAATAGGAAGCTGTACTAAATTCCGTTTGGCCTTCTCGATGCTCTTACGGATGGCTTCAGATACATCATTCGCTTTGCCAAACCCATACCCGACCTTCCCTTTCCGATCCCCCACCACCGTGAGGGCGGAAAAGGAAAAGCGCCGTCCGCCCTTAACAACCTTCGCGGTCCGGTTCAGCTTTACCAGCTTTTCAACAAATTCCTTCTCGCCGGAATGTCTGTCCCGGTCCCGATCTCTTGAATGTTCCATTCCACCCCCTAGAACTGAATACCGGCTTTCCGGGCCCCGTCGGCCAATGCCTTTACCAACCCATGATACAGGTACCCGTTTCTATCAAAAACTACCGAGCCGATGTTTTTTTCCAGCAGCCGTTTACCCATAATCTCCCCTAATTGACCGGCCCCTTCCACGGTGGGCTTAATTGTTTTCAGCTCCTTTTCCAAGGTCGAGGCCGAAGCAAGGGTATGCCCCTTGGTATCATCAATTACCTGGATTGACAAGGCCCGGTTGCTCCGCGCAACGCTCATCCGCGGACGTTCCGCAGTACCGGCAATGCGTTTGCGGATATGGATTTTCCGTTTCAGCCGTCTGCGGCCTTTCTCGATCATTTTTCGCTGCATACGTTCCAGCACTCCCCTATTGGCCAGGCGCTATTTAACGCCGGATTTCCCGACCTTCCGTCGAATCTGCTCATGTTCGTAACGTATCCCCTTGCCCTTGTAGGGTTCAGGACGTCTGAGTTTGCGAATCTGCGCGGCAAATTCCCCAACCTGCTGTTTATTGACGCCGCTTATCACCAGCTTGCCGTTCGGTTCAACGGCTACGCCAATTCCATCGGGAATTCCCACATAAATATCATTGGAATACCCCAAATTCAATACCAAAACCTTGCCCTGTATCTCGGCCCGGTAGCCAACCCCGGTAATAATAAGCGTCTTGGAAAATCCGCTGGTAACGCCGGCCACCATATTATGCAGCAGCTTGCGGTACAATCCATGATACGCCCGGGTTTGTTTTTCCTCATTCGCCCGGCGGACGATGATCTCCTCCTCCCGGGCATCAAAAATGATTACCGGATGATACTTTTGGGTTAATGTTCCCTTGGGGCCCTTGACGGTTATCATTGCATCCTGAAAATCCACCGTAACCCCCTTGGGAATAAGAACCGGAATTTTTCCGATACGCGACATACCTATCCTCTTACCAAACGGTGCATATAATTTCACCGCCTACTTTTTTTTCAGCGGCCTTCTTTCCGGTGGTTACCCCTATTGAGGTTGACACAATCAGAGTACCATACCCATTAAACACCTGGGGCATATTTTTATACCCCGTATACACCCGGCGGCCGGGCTTGGAGACCTTTTCAATGCCGTGAATAATCGACCCGGCCTGTTCATCGTATTTTAAAAAAACCCGAATGGCGCTCAACCCATCCTGACTTACCTTTTTAAAATTCTTGATATACCCTTCTGTTTTTAAAATTTTGACAATTTCAAGCTTCAGCTTGGAGGTAGGGATATCAACCTTTTCATGTTTTGCCATACCGGCATTCCGGATCTTGGTCAACATATCCGCAACGGGATCCGATGTACTCATCCTCTTCTCCTACCTTACCAACTGGATTTTGTGACGCCCGGAATCAGCCCTTCGCTCGCAAACTTGCGGAAACAAAGACGGCACATTTCAAATTTCCGCAGATACCCCCGGGCCCTTCCGCAGATGCGGCATCGGTTAACTTTTCTCGTTTTATACTTCGGCGTCCGCAACGCCTTGATGATCATCGCTTTTCTTGCCATAATAGCTCCTATTTCCTGAAAGGCATCCCAAATTTAGCGAGAAATGCCTTGGCCTCCGCATCGGTTTGCGCAGTCGTAACAATTACAATATTAAGCCCCGCTACCCGCTCAATTTTATCAAAATCAATTTCCGGAAAAATGATCTGTTCGGCGATCCCGACGGAGTAATTCCCATGCCCGTCAAAGGCGTTTTGGTTAACCCCCCGGAAATCCTTTACCCGGGGCAGCGCGATGTTAACCAAACGGTCTAGAAATTCATACATCATCGCGCCCCGGAGGGTTACTTTCGCGCCGATCTCCTGACCCTCACGGATCTTAAAATTGGCGATACTCTTGCGGGCCTTTGTTTTTACCGCCCTTTGCCCGGTAATAAGGGTTAAATCGGTAATTGCCGCGTCCAGCAGTTTTTTGTTCTGTAGCGCGTCCCCAACGCCCATACTAACCACGATCTTTTCCAGCCTCGGGGTCTGCATAGGCGACTTATACCCGAATTCCTTAAAGAGTTCAGGAGCGACCCGCTCCTTATATATTTTTTTCAGCCGCGGTTCATAGCCCTTCATTACAACGCCTCCCCGCACTTCCGGCAGACCCGGAGTTTCGTATCCCCATTCAGTTTATAGCCAATCCGGACCGGCCCGCATTTCTTACAGATAATCATGAGATTAGAGCTATGAATAGGCGCTTCAATCTCAACAATCCCCCCCCTGTCTTGCTGGTTCCGGCGTTTCATGGCCTTTTTAACGGTATTGACCCCTTCAACCACAATCCGGTCCTTATCCCGCAGGATTTTCAAGATACGCCCCCGCTTTCCCTTATCCTTTCCCGCGATAACCTGGACGGTATCTTCCTTTTTTAGTTTAAATTTATGGTGCGCGTTCGCCGGCATATTACCGCTCCCCTCCTCTCAACCAATACCATGCTGATCTGTTCATACTACAGCACCTCCGGGGCAAGAGATACGATTTTCATATAATCCTTTTCCCGTAATTCCCGGGCCACGGGCCCGAAAATCCGTTTGCCCTTTGGATTCGAACTCGCGTCGATTATCACACAGGCGTTATCATCAAAGCGGATATACGTGCCGTCCGAGCGGCGGTATTCCTTATGGGTCCGTACCACCACCGCCTTTTCAACCGAGCCCTTCTTAATATTTGAGGCCGGAAGGGCATCCTTAACCGCAACAACTATGATATCGCCAATACCCGCGTATTTCCGTTTAGAACCGCCAAGAACTTTTATACACTGCACAATCTTAGCGCCTGAATTATCCGCTACATTCAGGAAGGTCTCTACCTGGATCATTTGCCCAATCTCCTTGTTGAACGCCCGCCTTCGGCGTTATGTTACCTGCCGCTGCCCGCGGCGCCGGACGCCCGCCGGTACGGATATTGCTCCGCCGCCGCGCCGCCTACCGCGCCCGCTCAACAATCTCCCTCAGTTTCCAGCATTTTTCCTTGCTGACAGGACGGCATTCAATAACCCGCACCCGGTCGCCGGTTTTTGCGTCATTATGCTCATCATGCGCTTTTACCTTCTTGGTCCGGGTAACGTATTTCTTATACAGCGGATGCAGGGTTTTGGTCTCCACCGCGACAACGATGGTTTTATGCATCCGGTCGCTCTTCACGATTCCCACAAATTCTTTTTTCCCGCCTTTCTTTGCCTTCAACGCCTGTTCTTCCATAACCGCTCCTTATCAAGTTTTTTTAACCAACTCATGCTGCCAAATCAGGGTATTAAGCCGGGCAATCTGACGCCGCATCGTTCGTTTGAGAAGCGGATTTTCCACATGGCCTATTACAATCTGAAAACGAAGCTCCATATATTTCTTATTAAGCTCATCCCGCTTTGCTTTCAGTTCTGGAAGGGTTAAATTCTTAAACGAATTCTTCATAAGCAGACCTATTCCTTTATTCGCCCAGCGCAAATTCAGCCCGGACCACGACTTTCGTTTTAATCGGAAGTTTGGCGCCCGCTAAAATCATAGCCTCTTCCGCCAGCGCCCGGTCTATGCCCCCGCCCAGCTCAAACATGACCGTGCCAGGTTTTACCACCGCCACCCAATGATCTGGAGCGCCCTTCCCCTTTCCCATCCGGGTTTCGGCGGGCTTCTTGGTATAGGGTTTATCGGGAAAAATACGAATCCAGATTTTCCCGCCCCGTTTAATATGCCGGTTGAGGGCGATACGGGCCGCCTCGATTTGCCGGTTGGTAATCCACATCCTATCCAGCGCAACCAGGGCGTAATCCCCAAACACAATCGTGTTGCACCGGGTCGCGTTGCCGGGCATGTTTCCCCGCTGCGCCTTCCGGTATCTAACACGCTTAGGACTTAACATACCTAACTCCTTGCCGGGCCGCGCTCACGCCGTTTCCGCACTAAAGCCCCCGCGTCTTCTTTCTGCTCTTTCCCGTACTTCATCCCGTTATATACCCAGACTTTGACGCCAATGGCGCCAAAGGTGGTATGGGCTTCCGTAAAACCATAGTCAATATCCGCCCGCAGGGTATGCAGGGGGATACGCCCCTCCTTCGACTCTTCGGTCCGGGACATTTCAGCGCCCCCAAGCCGTCCGGAAAGGCGCACCTTCACCCCTTGGGCGTTGCCCTTCTTGACCGCGTTAGCAATGGCCTGCTTCATGGTCCGCCGGAAACTTCCCCGGGCCAACAACTGCCGGGCGATATTTTGGGCAATAATCTGGGCGTTGCCGTCGGCGTTGCGGACCTCCTTAATTTTAATCTGAATCTTCTTCGCCACATGTTTCTGTAGTTCCTGCCCTATCTTTTCGATGTTCGCGCCCTTTACCCCGATGATAACCCCCGGACGGGCAGTATGGATCGTTATGGTTATCCGCTGGGGGTACCGGACTATCTCCAGCTCCGCGATATCCGCGCCCTTGGTTTCAGGCATCCTGGTAATGAGCTTGCGAAGTTTCAAATCCTCATGCAACGTATTAGCGTATTCTTTCGGGTCCACATACCAATGGGAAGCCCAGGCCTTATTGATGCCGATCCGTAATCCTATCGGGTTTACTTTTTGTCCCACCTTACTTCCCTCCGATTTCGTCAATAACAACCGTTACATGGCAGAGCCTTTTTAGGAGCATATCCGCCCGTCCGCGGGCGCGGCACCAAACCCGTTTCATGCGGGGACCTTCGTCAATAAACACCTCTTTTACATACAGCGTATCCTCATCCAACTGTTTATTGGCGTTCAGCGCGTTGGAAGCGGCGGACTTAACGGTTTTCTTGAGTATCCGGGCGCCCCGGTGGGGCATGTTCTCCAGTATGGCGACCGCTTCTGGATAGGGTTTCCGCCGGATGATATTCGCCACAGGCCGGATTTTAAAGGGCGAGGCGATCAGATATTTTGTTACCGCGCGGTAACCTTTCTTCGATTTCATGATTCCTATCCCTTAGAGGCTTTTTTATCCGACCCCGCATGTCCCCGGAAGATACGGGTAGGGGCAAATTCGCCGAGTTTATGGCCCACCAGGTTCTCCGTAATATACACCGGAATCCAGGTTTTTCCATTATGCACGGAAATGGTCCCCCCCACCATTTCAGGAATGATGGTAGAACAACGGGAATAGGTCTTGATCATTTTCCGCTCCCCGGCCTTGCTCATCTCCAGAACTTTCTTATAGAGGCTCTTCTCGATAAACGGCCCCTTCTTAATGGATCGTGACACCCTGCGCTCCTACTTCTTCTTCCCGCGGCTTACGATGAACCGGGATGAAGGTTTATGTTTATTCCGGGTTTTATACCCCTTAGTAGGCTGTCCCCATGGGCTGACCGGATGCATACCCTTATTTTTACCCTCTCCGCCGCCGTGGGGATGATCAACCGGGTTCATGGCCATACCCCGAACCGTTGGACGGACCCCTAACCATCGTTTTCGCCCCGCCTTCCCAAACTGGATATTCATGTGATCTTCATTGCCCACCGTTCCGATAGTGGCGCGGCACTTCTTAAACACCATGCGCATTTCACCGGAGGGGAGTTTTAGGGTAACATAATCTCCTTCCTTCGCGGCAATGAGCGCTCCGGAACCCGCGGACCGGGCCATTTGCCCCCCCCGGCCCAAGGTCAGCTCGATATTATGCACCGTAAAGCCCAGGGGAATATTTTCCAAAGGAAGTGCGTTGCCGGTTTCAATGGGCGCGTTGGGCCCGCTCATAACTACCGATCCAACAGCCAGCCCCTTGGGGGCGATAATATACCGCTTTTCCCCATCCGCATATTTTATTAAGGCAATATGGGAACTCCGGTTCGGATCATATTCCAAGGTTGCGACCTTGCCGGGGACGCCGATCTTATCCCGCTTAAAATCAATGGTCCGGTAGCGGCGTTTATGCCCTCCCCCTTTGTGGCGGACGCTGATCCGCCCCTGCGAATCCCGGCCCGCCCGTTCAGACCGTCCGGCGGTAAGGGATTTTTCCGGCTTTGTTTTTTTCGAGAGATCGGAAAAATCCAAACTTATCCACTGCCGCATACCGGGAGTGATTGGTTTATACGTTTTAATGCCCATACTTCATCCCTTACAAGCCCTCAAAGAGGGATATCTTTTCATTCTTAGGAAGTTTAACAATTGCCTTCTTCCATCTCGCGGTATAACCAGCCTTATACCGCTGGCGTTTCGGTTTTCCCGCGACGACCATAACCGTACAGGAAACCGGATGCGCCTGAAACAGCCGGCGCACCGCTTCTTTTATCTGGATTTTCGTGGCGGAAAAGGCCACCTTAAACACATACTTTCCCTCTTCCCGCAACAGATTCGTTTTCTCCGATAATACCGGTTCTATCAGGATTTGTTCATAGGTTAACATTCCCCGGCCTCCCCGCTTGCGGCGCCGTATTTGCCGCTCAGATTTTTAGCGGCGCTTTCCAGCATGAGTACCCGGCGCCCGTAAAAAAGATCATGGGCCCGCAACCGGTTGTAGGAAAGGAAACTCAACCAGGGAATATTTGCCCCGGCCCGCTTTACCATGGCGTCGTCATCCTTGAGAATGATAACCGTCCGCTCCGCCGGGCCGAATTGGTTCAAAATCCCCGCCAGTTCCTTGGTTTTGCCCGAGGCGATTGAAAAATCCTCCACCACCCTTAAACAACCGCTTTGGGCTTTCAGGCTTAATATGGTCTTTAAGGCCAGCCGTTTTGCCTTTTTGGGTATGGTGTATGAATAATCCCGCGGCTTGGGGCCGAAAATAACGCCCCCCCCCACCATGACAGGAGACTTCTTATCCCCCCGGCGGGCGCGTCCGGTCCCCTTCTGTTTATAGGGTTTTGCGTTGGAACCGTGTACTTCGCCCCTATCCTTGGTACAGGCGGTTCCCAGCCGTTTATTGGCAAGCTCATTTTGAATGGCGTACCAAATGACATCGTCATTTATTGGAAGCCCGAATACGGTATCATCCAGCGCTATGCTTCGCAATTCCTTACCGTCAATAGAAAATACTGTTCGATCCATTGCTCTCTCCAGGGAATACTACCTTTTCACCGCGGCTCTTACTACCACAAGCCCCTTATTAACACCCGGTACCGCGCCGCGAACCATGATGAGCCGTTTTTCCGTATCTACCTTAACCACCCTAAGGCTTAAAACAGTGGTTTGCTCACGCCCCATCCGTCCGGGCAGTTTAATATTTTTAAATGAACGCCCAGGATAGGTAGACTGCCCGGTTGAGCCGGGTTCCCGGTGGAATTTTGAGCCATGAGACCGCCGCCCGCCGGCAAAACCCCAGCGCTTCATTACTCCCTGAAAGCCCTTGCCCTTGGAAATCCCGGTTACATCCACATACCGGCAGCCTTCCAAAACCTCTACCCCCAGGGAATCACCCACCGCGCAGTCCTTTTCAAAATTCCGAAATTCTTTAATATGCTTTTTCGGGGTAATAGTTTCTGAAAACTGCCCTTTATAGGGTTTATTAATCTTTATCGGTTTCATCTCATCCACCCCAAGAACCGCGGCCGCGTACCCGTCCTTTTCCTGGGTCTTGAGGGCGACAACAATATTCGGATCAATGCGTATTACCGTTACGGGAACCAGGTTGCCGTCCGGGTCGAATATCTGGGTCATCCCCACTTTCTTGGCCATAAGACCTATCATGACACACTCCACTTTTCGGGCGCCTATTCCCCGGCCTCTCAGCCGCGATACCGGAACTATCCGCCCGTTTCATTACCCTAGGGCGCCCGCCGCATCCGCCGGGGCGTTATCCTGCGCCCGCCTGTCTATTGCTTTATTTCCACATCCACGCCGGCGGGAAGCTCAAGCTTCATAAGGGAATCCATAACCTCCGCGGAGGGATTAATTATATCAATCAATCGTTTATGGGTCCGCATTTCAAACTGTTCCCGGGACTTCTTATTCACATGGGGTGAACGAAGCACCGTTACCTTATTAAAACGGGTCGGCAACGGAATGGGACCGGTAACCTTTGCCCCCGCCTTTTGAACCGTTTGAACGATAGATTTCGCGCTCTGGTCAATAAGTTCAACATCAAAACCGCGCAACCGTACGCGAATTCGTTCCTTAGCAGCCATTATTCCTCCTGATGGGCAGGGTAGTATCTTTTATTCGGTTATAAAAGACCATCCCCCCTCCCATACGCCGCAGGCGTTTATTCGATAATTTCGATAACCTGTCCTGAAGCTACCGTTTTTCCGCCTTCCCGGATAGCAAAGCGGAGCCCCTTTTCCATGGCGATAGGATGAATAAGCTCGCCGGAAATCTCCGTATTATCCCCCGGCATAACCATCTCTTTTCCGTCGGGAAGTTTGACGGTTCCGGTAATATCGGTGGTCCGGAAATAGAACTGCGGGCGGTACCCGGTAAAGAAGGGGCTGTGCCGCCCCCCCTCCTCCTTGGATAAACAGTATATCTGCCCCTTGAATTTACTGTGGGGCGTAATGGAACCGGGCTTGGCAAGCACCTGGCCCCGCTCGACTTCCTTCTTTTCTATGCCCCGGAGCAGGGTTCCCACATTATCGCCCGCCTGGGCTTCATCCAGGAGCTTATTGAACATTTCAATACCCGTTACCACGGTCTTCTTGGTGGGCCTGATTCCCACAATCTCCACTTCCTCATTCAGTTTCAGGATGCCCCGCTCAACCTTGCCGGTAACAACCGTGCCGCGGCCGGGAATGGTAAATACATCCTCTATGGGCATGATAAAGGGCTTGGCTTCGTCCCGTACCGGATCGGGAAAATAGGTGTCCATGGCCACCAACAGTTCCTCAATGGACGCGGTCGCATCGGGATTATCTGGCTCGCTCATAGCTCTAAATGCCGAACCCTTGATGATAGGAATCTCGTCCCCGGGGAATCCGTTGTCTTTCAGCACGTCCTTGACTTCTTCCACCACCAATTCCACCAGGTCTGGATCATCAAGCAGATCGATCTTGTTGAGGTACACGATCATGTGGGGCACCCCGACCTGGCGGGCCAGGATGATGTGTTCGCGGGTCTGGGGCATAACCGAGTCCGGGGCGGAAACAACCAGAACGGCGCCATCCATCTGAGCCGCGCCGGTGATCATATTCTTGATATAGTCGGCATGGCCGGGACAATCAATATGGGCGTAGTGGCGCTTCTCTGACTGATACTCCAGATGCCGGGTATTAATCGTAATGCCCCGGGCTTTCTCTTCCGGCGCGTTATCGATTTCATCGTACTTCATAACCTTATCGCCGTATTTTTTTCCGCAATACATGGTGATCGCGGCCGAAAGCGTGGTTTTTCCATGATCGACGTGACCAATGGTTCCGACATTCATGTGGATTTTAGTTCTATTGAACTTATCCTTTGCCATTCATTTCCTCCTAAAACAAGTAAGGCGCACAAATCAACACCTTCGCGGCATGGGCGAAATATGTTGGTTCACTTCTTTGCGGAGCGCGTCCGCGTTCCGGGTTCATAACCCGGTTGTTTTTCAAACTCCCAAACGTCCGTTCCACGGGGCCTCCTCCTTATGGATATAAACGCTCCTTCTACCCCATGCGTATCCGCAGAACGCCGACGGCCTTGCCCCATAATCCGCAACCAGCGTTCCCAAGGCCCCCGGCGCGGTCTTGCGGCTTCCCCCGCGCCGCGCATGAGAGGATAGGTACTGATGGGATACAACCATGAAAACAACCGGCGGGATACGGCTACCCGAAGGGTCGCGCAACCCGGCTGCTTTTATTTTGTTCCACCTATCTCATCCCAGACATCGTAGTAAGAAACCAGGGCTTACCCCCCTGTTCCTGGATGATCGGTTTGGAGCGCCGATAGCGCCGCGCCCGTTATCCGCGACGCGGCGCCGCTGTCCGGCCCTAGGGCCGGTCTCATGCGGACGTTTCGAAAAACCGTAATTTTCAAAAACGCCCTTTTTCAAAGGCCGCCCGGCGGACCAGCGCCGGCTACCACCGGTAATGAGCAAATGCCTTATTCGCCTCAGCCATTTTATGGGTATCTTCCTTCTTTTTAAAGGCCGTACCCGTATTATTATACGCATCCAGCAGTTCCGCCGCAAGCCTGTCGCCCATGCCGTGCCCCGAACGGGACCGGGCGGCGTTGATAATCCAGCGCATCCCCAATGCTTCCCGCCGGGATTCCCGGATATCCACCGGAACCTGATAAGTCGCGCCCCCGACCCGCCGGGATTTCACTTCGATATTGGGTTTGACGTTTTCAACTGCCTTGAGGAATACCTCCAGCGGTTCCTTGTCGGTTATCTTGGCCTGGAGCAAACCCAAGGCTTGATGCACAATCCGCAGGGTTATGGAACGCTTTCCCTCCCACATCATGCGGTTGACAAACTTAGAAACCACCACGCTGTTATATTTGGGATCCGGGATAAGTTTCCGGTCCACCGTTTTTTTCTTCCGCCCCATGTTCCTTACCTGATCCTAAGCCTTCGGCCGCTTCGCGCCGTACTTCGACCGGCCGCGTTTTCTATCCGTTACCCCCAGGGTGTCCTTCGCGCCCCGGATAATATGATACCGCACCCCCGGAAGGTCCTTTACCCGTCCGCCCCGTACCAATACCACTGAATGTTCCTGGAGATTATGGCCGATGCCGGGGATGTACGCCGTTACCTCGGTGCCGTGGGAAAGACGCACCCGGGCCACCTTCCGCAGGGCGGAATTCGGCTTCTTAGGGGTAACTGTCATAACCCGGGTACAGACCCCCCGCCGCTGGGGGCAGGAATGCAGGGCCGGAGACTTCGTTTTCGCGGTAATCTGCTGCCTGCCAAAACGAACCAACTGATTAATCGTAGGCATGGATACAATACTCCCTCAATTTCACGCTCGATGTACCCAGCCTAGCAAAAAAAAAAAAAAAGGTCAAGCGCCGGTATGCAAATTTTTATGCGCGGCGCCCTTTCCGCGGGGGCTGCCAAAGCCGCCCCGCGGCTTTGGCTTGAGAGTTTGCGCTCTGCGCAAACTCTATCCGCCCAGGGTTTTTGCCTCCGGCAAAAAAACCAAGCTATCCGGCGAAGCCGGATAGCACCCCAACGCCCCCGCCGGGGGTCTAAGACCCCCCCGGACCCCCGGATGCACCTCCGGCAATGCGGGGGTTAGCGCTCCTGGACAAGCGCTTTGTACGCATCGGTCCAACCAGCAACCGTATTGCCGCTGGTATAGGCCGCGAATTTGCCCCGGGGGACATAAATAGCGGTAAGGGAAGACCCCAACGCATCAACGCCTAATACCGGGGGCGCGCCGGATTGCAGGGTAATGGTTTCCAGGCTGTTACAGCCGTCGAATGCCCCAGCCTCAATTTCGCGTACCGATTGGGGCAAGTCCACCGCTGTCAAGGCGCAGTCTTTAAACGCCTCAACGCCGATGGTTTCCAGGTTTTCCGGGAAGCCCGTCTCGGCAAGTTCTGAACAGCCGCTAAAGACATAATCCCCTATAACCGTTACCGTACCGGGCAGGAAAAGGGATACCAATTTATCCCCATCTATCCGGCTGGCGGCGCTGGAAAGCCCCGGAATCAAACCCGTACAGGAACTCAGGTCAAGGGCAACATACTTCCCCCCCAGGGCGTCAAAAAGCAGCCCCAGGGTATCGCCGTTCTGATCAGTGGTCTGCCCCCCCCCCAGCTCAACATACCGAAGATTCACCCGCGCACAATCAACGGCTGATGTGCCGGCGGCGCTCATGCCCGGATCGATCAAGGCGGCTTTCATTTCAGCGACGCTGAAGTATTCATATTCATAGAAACGGTAGGGCGCTCCCGCCGCCTGGGTGATCTCGCCGGGATATATATGGAGGGCTTCGGTCTTTTTCCGTCTGGCTGAGGAAAACCTAATATCTACCGTTACTAGGTAAAAACCCGCGGCCAATTGAACATACCCCGACGGCCTGGTTTTCAAATTGTTAATCGAAGCAGTAGTTTCCACGCCCCAAGCGCTGCCATTCCATGGGGCATAGGCAACAGGGGTTGTTCCATCAAGCTCAAAAATAGCGAGACTCCCCGCCACTGCGCCGCCGCAGTTCAGGTCATACACAAACAGGCCGGTTCCAGTAACAGGCGCCCATTCGTCAATGACCGCCTCCATTACCGCGGCGGGGCTGGTAATGGCAATGGTTTTTTCCCCCTCTATTACCGGGATTCCCTCTTGCAAGCCCTCCACGGTAATATCCCATGTACCCTGCGCCAAACTGCCTGAGTAGGTATAGACCCCGCTAGACAGGGTTGGATTATCTATCGTAACAAAGGGATTTTGCTCGCCGCTTTTGGTAAATTTGATGACAAACGCGTCAACGGTCATGTTCTTTGGCTGCAAGGTCCGCTCCCCGCCGGCAAGGCCGCCAGGAGGCTCCAGCCGGATGATAATCCGGGCGGAACCGGATGTTCCAGCGCCTTGAGCCTGGGGCGGATCGAGTATATTGGAACATCCCGCAAACATGAGGGCCGCCATTCCTAGGACCGCAAGCGCCGCGCCGATCGCGGATTTCTTCATTTCCTATCCTCCTTATTATGGCACAATCTGAAAGATAAACTCCCGGGAAAAGGGTATCCCTTTTTTTATCCCCACCACGGCGATATGGTGGATGCCCAGGGCATAGGCTGGATCGTCCGCGTTTATTCTGAAGGAAGGGCCGGTACGGGGGTTCAGGGTATCGCCGTCAATATACCAGGTAATCCCGCCGTCATAGCCGTTCCCGCGGGCGACCTGTAATAGCAAAGATTCATCCCGCCCTTTGACGAGGCTCTTAGGCTTACTATCCCACCCGCCGGTATCGGCGCCCAATTCCCCGTCCATGGGCAGGACTATTGAAACAGCCGGCTTGCCCATTACCTTAACTACTTTAGTAACGGTCTTAGGCGCCGGCGGCGCGGAATTATCCAATCCCACGGATTCAATCTTCAGGGTTATCGTACTCGGCGGCTCATCTGGAGCAATGGTTAGCGCCGTTTGCAGCCCCTCCGCAGCGCTAAGGCTGGTGCCCGCTTTCTGATGCCCGCTTATCGTCCACCTGACCTCGCCGCTTGCGCCCCCGGCAAGGGCTATCTGGGCGGCGCATTGCAGGGTTTGGCCCGGCTCCAAGGGTATATTGTTTCCGCTGGGACTTGTTATGGCGAGGGAACTGACATAAGAATTGCCGCTTACCAGCACCATCATAGAATGGGAAATAGCGCTGTCCCCGATGGCAACCGCCTTAATGGTTAGGCTGCTTGCCCCTTCGTTTGGGTCCACCGTGAGGGTTCCCGGGTAGTTGTCAGCCGCGGGCCCGGTAACGATGGCGGTCCCCCCATGGGTGTTACCGCTTACGCTCCAACGCACCGCGGAATTGAAAGCGCCGGTCCCATTCACTATGGCGTAATAACCGCCGCCGCCGCCTTTCGCCGCAAGGGCCGGTCCCGTAACGGCTACGCTCATTACCTTAGCCGGAACCTCCGCCCCCGAACCGATTGTTATAACCGCGGTCCCGAAGATTTGGGTCTGGGCCGCGGATTCCGCCCGCACCGTGATCCGCGGCAATGCCTCATCAGCCGCCGCCTTCAAAACCCCCGCTTCCGAAATAACCGTTCCCGCCTTCTTTCCCCCTTCCTCTATGCTCCACCGGACCGCCTGGCTCACCGTTCCGGTTCCCAGGACCAGGGCGGTACAAAGGGTCTGGCCGCCCTGGGGCACGAACCATGCGCTGGGAATCACCACTACGCCGCTTATGACAGCGCTGTTTCCCCCGGCGCCCGCCACCGTTACCGCCGCCGTTGCGGACTTTGCGGGGTCCGCCAGGGAGAACGCCTTAACCGTCAGGGAAGCGGCGGTTTCATGTTCATCCACCCGGAGGACCCCCTCGCTGGTGACGCTGGTTCCCGGATGGTTCGCCCCCTCCACGCTCCAAACAACCGTCTGGGACGGATTCCTGGTCCCGCTTACCTGGGCCGCAAAGGTCTGGCTGCCACCGAGGGGCAGCCGCGCCGCGGAGGGATACAGCGCGACCTTGTCCACCGTCACGGTTTCGGAACTCACCGCAACCACTACCGCGGCGGATTTTTCGCTGTCCGCCGTTGAGACCGCCCGGATTATCAGGTTAGCCGCCGGCTCCTGGGGAGCCACAAAGAGTATCCCGTCAACTATCTTCGTTTCCCCCGATCCCCCGTCCACAGACCAGGCAACGCCTTGGGGCGGTTCCCCCGCGCCTTCTATTGCGGCGGTAAAGGGAAACGCCCCGCCCCGGAACGCGGTTCCCGAAGTGGGGCTGATGGATACGCTTTGCACCGAAGCAACCGTAACCGAGGCCCTGCCGGTTTTGCTTTTATCATACAAAGCGGTTGCCGTAACCTTTAAAGCCGTCGAGGTTTCATCCTCCCCCACGGTTAAGAAGCCCCCCTCCGGGGTAATAACGGTGCCCGGCGAGAGCGCCCCGGTTACAGACCAGCGGACCCCCTTGTCCGCCGCGGCCTTAACCGCTACCGCGGCGGCGAACTGTTTAGTCTTTCCCGTTAGAACCCGTTCAACCGGGGGGCTTACCAGCACTTCCAGAACCTCCGGTATTTCCCCGCCGCCCCCATCGCCCCCATCGCCGCCGCCGGAATCCGCCGGGCAGCCCCCTAAACACCACGCGCTGAGTATGAGTAAGACGGCCAGCAAACGGCCCGCCCGCTTCCAAACATTTTTGCCATATCCCATAATTTTCCTCCCGATCCCGTTTTCTTTCAAAAATGACCGGATTACTATACGACCCCTTGGGGGGTGTTCCAAAACCGGTTGTTTTGGAACACCCTCCAGTTACCCTAATTATAAGCCTTTTTTAGCGTTTTTCAACCAAAAGTTGTTTACCCCATTGTAACAAAAAATAACCCGCGCCTCGCCTTCAGGCGCAAACCGTGTTTGAAGCGGACGCGACCCTTCCCCGCCCTTGGCGGGGCCAGTGCGCTATGATTTCTAATTCCTTATAACATAAGGAATTAGTTTGCGCTCATTTTTCAAGGACGAAATCGCAATTCTTTACAGCATAAAGAGTTAGCATACATAGCGCTCCGGCCCTGCCCACCCTTGCCCCCAAGCCGCCGATGGGGTATCATCGGCCCATGAAGGTGTGGCTCAAATTATTACTCGCCGCCCTGGGGGGTATGCTCCTGGGATTTCTGGCCCCGGAGGAAAACCCCGCATTCCTGGAGGCCCTGCGCCTGCTTGAGCGTTCCGCCATCCAACTGGGCCGGTATACGGTTCCGCCGGTCCTGTTTTTTTCCCTTACCATCGGGTTCTATGAATTACGGAAGGACGGCAAATTGCTGGCCCTTGCGGGCCGCGCCCTCGCGATTATGGCGGGCTGCGCACTGCTGGTTATCCTTGCGGGGCTCGCCGTTACCCTGGCGGTCCCCACGGGGCGGATTCCCCTTGCTGTTGCGGAACCGGGGGAAGCGGTTTCCCTAGAACTCACCCAAGCCGCGCTGGACCTCTTCCCTTCCAACCTGTTTTCCGCCCTAGTTTCAGGCGGGGCGTACCTCCTGCCCCTGGGGATAGCCGCCTATCTCCTGAGCATCGGGCTTTCCTATGACCGGAACCATACCAAACCAGTTATCGCCCTCCTGGATTCCCTTTCCCGTATTTTCTACCATATAATGTCCTTTATCTCCGAATTACTCGCCCCGGTTCTGATCCTGTTAAGCGCCTATTGGGCGATCCGCTACCGGGCCGTTGTCCGCATGGACCTCTGCCAGCCCCTGATCCTACAGTTGGGCGTTATCTGCGTCCTGTTGGGCTTCGGCCTGCTTCCCTGTTGCCTCTACGCCCTCAAGCCCAAGGCCAAGGCCAATCCCTGGGCGGCGGTCTACGGTTCCCTGGGTCCCGCCCTGGGGGCCTTCTTTTCCCAGGACCTCAATTTTACCCTGCCCCTGCTCCTGCGGCATGGCAAAGAAAATTTAGGGATACGGCGGCGGGCTAACGCCTTCAGCGCCGGACTGTTTGCCGTTTTCGGGCGGGCCGGAAGCGCTATGACGGCGGCGGTGGCCTTTATCGCAATACTCAGGTCCTATTCCAGCCTGGAACCGCGTTTTGAAGATATACTTGCCGTTGGAGGCCGGGCCTTCCTGCTTTCCTTTCTGCTCTTCCGCCATCCGGGAAACGGGGCCTGCGCCGCCCTCACGGTTCTCTGCTCCTGGTTCGGGCGGGGCTTTGAAGCGGGGTACAACATCCTCAAGCCCCTGGCCTTTTATCTTACCGCAACGGGCACGGTTCTGGACGCCCTGATCAACGCCTATGCGTCCTATGCCCTGGGGAAACTATCGGGCCTCCAAAGGGACCAGCCAATACGGCGCTTTATCTAGGGGAAGCGCGGAATTTAGTTTTATTTCTATCTGGACCTGATTTTCCATGAGGACAGCGGGGCCGCAGGCTGTGAACAAGGCCGGGACAGGCGGTAAATAACCCGCTTAACTAATACGGCATAATTCCCGCCCAGGTTGCCGTGGCGCTCAATATGCCGATAGACTTGGCTATACCCTGGGGAACTGCTGATTACGGACTGAAGGGCCGGGAACAAACTTTTTAACCAGGTCCACGGATTATATAAAATCAGTGGACCCTTACATTCCGCCTGATCAAAACAGCGGCTACGCCCCAGACCGCTGCTCAAAACATCCTAGACTATTCACTGGGAATACCCCGTCTGTCCTGGGTCGCGGCCATAGGCCGGGTATAACCGGATACCTTTTAAAAACACACCCGGCTATGCCATTGGCCTTACTGCTTAGAGCGCCGGTTCTTCTTCCGCTTGAGGAGCCGGAGCGGGCGCGGGGCTGGCAGCGGACCCAGGAGCCTTCGCATTTGCATACGCCGTGGTCTTGGTAAGGAAAACAAGCCATTTCGTTACTGTAGTAATTTTCTTACCCTCCGCCTGGGCCGCCATGACCGCGGCGGCATACTCTTCATACCCCGAGTCAATGAGGCCAATAATAACCTTATATTCCGCGATTACTTCACCGCCCTCGGCCACTACCGGGGCCTTTGAAATAAGCCCGTGCGTGTCAGCGGTTCCGCCGATAGAACTGGCTGTGGCGCAGCCCATCAAAGCAAATCCACACGCCAGTACCAATACCAGCGCCCCCAGCATAATTTTTTTGTTTGCCATTGTCTTCTCCTTTACTTTGGCAACAAAGTTTTTGTTACACGCCTATTACGCGCAACATTTATATATTGAACCGCTCCCTTCGAAACGGCCCCCAACAGCCGGACGCATCCGGCGGCATTGGCTCAATAGGGTTGTTTACCAGCCTTCAGGCGGCAAACAACTTCCGCCGCTTGGCGGTTCCCGCACGATAAGCCGCGGCATGACGGGACGACCACCCTGATTCCAAGGCGTCTGCCGGCAGGCGGTTATGTATAACTCCAGCCCGGTATCCACATAAAGAAGCCTTGCCTCCGGGAGGCTTCCCCCGGACCTTGCAAAAGGCCGCAGACCGCAGGTCTTGCCGTCTAAACGCGCCGCCTCTTTTATCGTACTGATGTAATATAAACTGGACACCGACCGCCGCGCATTTCACCATGGGGATATGATACCCGATAATTGGATAATGCGCAAGCCCCCTAGGGTAGGTGAATAATTTTATATTTTTCCCCGTTTTCCACGGAAAAAGGGGAATATCCCACTGTCAACAACTTAAGGGGGGACCGGGGGGCCTTTCGGCCCCCCGGCGGGGGCGTTACGGGGGCAGAGCCCCCGTTGAGGGGGTAGGGCGCAACGAAGCGCGCCCGTAGGGGTCGTACCCCAGAGGGGTACGCGACTTCCCCTTTCCTCATTTCTTAAGTTGTTGACAGTGGGGAACGCCCCCTTCCTTGCGGCAGCCTCTGGGCGCTATTTTTCCGTAAGGTTGTACACCCCGTCCCAGGAATCAGGCGGCGGGTTGGCCAAGAAGCCCCCGCACCGTTTCCGGTACAACCCGGCGGGTTTGTCCTCCCCGGCAACGGCCAAGGCTTCCTGAAACCCCTCCGCGGCCCGTTTCCAGTCCCGCCGCTCAAAGAACTCCAGCGCCCCGTGAAACACCTCCACCAGCCGCTTTTGTCCGGCCCCGGCGCGTTCCCCGGTTTCAAGCAGCTCATAGAGCCGTACCGGTTCGCTGATGCCCACCACGCGGACCCGGTCGAGTTTTCTTACCAAGAGGCCGTTCCCGGCCTCCCGTACCGTATCTTCCGAGGCGAGTATCCAGGTCCCGTACTGTTTGTTCACCCCCTCAAGGCGCGCGGCAAGGTTTACCGCGTTTCCCATGATCGTATAGTTCATCTTGTTTTCCGTGCCCATGTTGCCGGCGACCATGAGGCCGGTGTTGACGCCAATACGGGTTAACAGCGGGGCCGGGGACAGCTTTTCCCGCAGGACGCGGCGGTTGATATCCTTTTCGATCCGCTTCATGGCAAGCGCGGACCTACAGGCCCGCAGGGCGTGATCCCCCAGTTCCAAGGGCGCGCCGAAGAACGCGATAACCGCGTCCCCTTCAAATTTATCGATGGTCCCCTTCTCGGCAAGAAGGGCGTCGCTCATGGCGGTAAGGTAGCGGTTCAAGAGGTCCACCAGGTCTTCCGGATCAAGCCGCTCGGCTATGCCGGAAAAGCCCTGGACATCAGTAAAGAGCGCGGTCATGCGGCGCTCGGTCCCCCCCAGCTGGAGCCGGGAGGGATCGGCGATAATTTCCCGCACCACCTCGCCGGATACATAGGTGGAAAAGGCTTTCCGGAGAAAGCTCTTTTCCCGTTCCGAACCGGTGTGGGAGATGATTTCCCGGACAACCACGGCGCTGTTCAAGGCCAGCAAGGTTCCCAGGGGCCCGAAAAAAATCCCTGTATACCGGAACAGCAACAGGGCCCCCAAGAGTATGCACGCCGCCGCCGTAAAACCCGCCGCCGTCCGGGGCAGGGGGGCAAGGGCCGCGGTGGCCGCGAAAAAAAGCGGCAGGAGGATGAGGGGAAGGAGCAGCCGCCACCAGGGGCTGAGGGGGCTAATGAAGGATTCGGAAAGTATTGTGTCCAGCACCGCCGCGTGGGTGCCCACATTCATATATTCCCCCCAAAAGGGGGTGGCGGCTATGTCGGTGGTTCCCGTATCGACCCTGCCCAGGATGCAAAACCGGTCCCGGACATCTGCGGCAATATGGGCGCTTATCCTTTCGTATTCCGCAAGATCGAGGGCCAGGTAGCCCGTCAGCTTGCGGATATACTCCGCCTCTTCTTGAAAGAGGGGGAAATCCTCCGGGAACGCTTCCTGGAGGCGCGGCAGGACGACGTGTATCCTGGCCGCGGGATCAAAGTCCGTAAGGCGGCGCAGCAGGTCCCGGCTTTGGGCGCGGTACTCCACATAGGCGGCAAAGGCCGCGTCCAGCGCCTCCCGCTCAGGCGGCGGGCCTTCCAGCGCCAAGGCCGCGGCTCTGGACGCCCCTATCGCGGCATAGAGGCCGGCCAGTTCAGCCGCGTCAAGGGAAAGGCGGGCAAGGGCCGGATCGAACTGGGCAAAGAGGGCGGCGTCCACCGAATACAGGGCTTGGCTGTACTCTTTGAGTTCCGCCTCAATATCCTCAAGCCGGGCAAACCCGGCCAAGGAAAGATGCCGGTAACTGTGCTGGTAGCGATCCGGGGGCCAGTCAAGCAGCATACGGCCCTGGCGGTCCAGGGGGATGGCGATGTCCTTGACCCCGCCCTGGGGAGGACGGGCGTTTTTGAGGATCAGCCGCCGCTTTTCCAATACCAGTTCCGGCCCGCCCAGATAGTTGAGCAGCGGGGCAAAGGCAAGCTGGGGATACCAATGATCCCGCACCTTCTGAACCAGGTATATCCGCCGCCGTATGCCGTCCCGGTCGATCTCTATGTTGGTAAACCCGGCCCCTTGGGCGGTCAGGGCAAAGGCGGGCAGGGCGGGCAGTATATCCCTAAACCTTCCCGCGGGCGTTCCTTCGCGGGCCTGGACCGGGCGGGAAAACCGCTCCTCCGCCAGGGCCCGGCGCCCGGCCTGTTCCCCGGACAAGGCTGCGGAACGGAGGTTTAAAGTAACCCAGCTCTTCCCGAACAGGGCGGAAGCCCGCACCAGGTAGCGGTCGTTATCCTGAGCTATGCCCCGGGCCTTGGCATAGAGGCGGTCCCGCTCGCCCCCGATAAGGCCGGAAAGCGCCCCTGCATAGAAGTCCAGATCGGGGCTCCGTATTCTGCCGGACTTCAGGGCCGCGAAAATATCCGACGCGGCGGCGTTAATTTCCCCAAAGCTCTGGTTAAAATCAGAACGCAAGCCCTGCCGCGCATATACGCTGTCCACCCCCTCCGGCCCCCGGTCGATGAACTCAATATCGAAGAGGGCGAGTTTCGCTCCGTATTCCTTGAGCCGCAAAAGGCAGTCCGCGATAATGGACCGGGGCCAAGGAAAAACGCCGTTATGCGCTATGGCGTCGTCGTCAACCTCAAGGAACACCACCGTATCGATACGGTCCCGGTCCTTCCTGAACCGGAGAAAAAAATCGTAAATCCGCCCGTCGTCCGCGGAACCGAGCGGGACCGTAAGGCCGCAGAGGGCGAAAAAAACCGCCGACGAAGCCCCTAAAACCGCGCTTTTCCATCCTTTCATCGCCTATCCCTTCCAAAACGGGGGGAAGTCTCCCGCTGTCAACAACTTAAGGATTTCCCCCTCAACAATTCGATTTATGGTTGTGGTGAAACCGCGTTTGCCGGGAGCTTTCTTTCCGGGGAACCTCCCGGTCAGGGCGCACCGGCACTACCCGCCGTTTGATCTCCCCCGCCAGTTCCCTCATCAGCCGCGCCCGCACTCCTCCCCCTTTCGCCATCACTACTGCTTTTTAAAAATGGGTGTTTCGCCGGACTTTAGCCCGCGCCCGCGGGCCGGGAAATCGCAAAGGAACCTCTGAAACAACCGGTTTTTAGAGGCCCCCTCATGTAATAACCGCCAATCCACCACGGGAAGGCTTCCCCGCTTTTGCGGGGATACCTGCTTTAGCGGCCCCACGGGGCAGTCATTTTCCGGGGCATTATATGAATTTACCCATTTTGAAGGCCCTGGGAACCGCCGGGCCGCAAGACTAGGCGGAGCGCCAAGTCAGACCACCGTTCGCGCCGCATTTCCCCCAATTCTTCCGGGGTTTTCCATACCATGCCGGCAAGTTCCTCCGCCGGACGGGGCGTGTAACCCGTACAGCATTGGGCCGCGTATACCAGCCCTAGATGAACCCGGCCAACCCCGGTTTCCGCATCGTGAATAACGCCCCGGTAGGCAAGGCTTATCCGGCCTTCCGCAAAATCCGCCAATTCCTCTGATAATTCCCGCAGCATACCCGCCCGTATGGTCCCGGCCAAGGTCTCCCGCGCATCCCGTATATCAATATGGCCGCCGATGCCGCAGGAATACAAACCGCGCAGCCGGCGCTCCGCGCCGTGCCGGGGATAGCAGAGCGCCAGGCCGTTGCTTTGCCGCACCACCACATAGGGAATTATCTGCTTGTACGCCCCGTTGGTTTCAGCCTCAGCGCGTTCTACCCAGCGTATATCGGCGAGGGATACATAGGAGAAAAAATCAAGGGGCAGCGCGGCGGTTCCCCCGGTCCATGCCGCGGGCAGCCGCCGGGTTTCAACACAGCATATCTTCATTGCGGCCTATCCGCATCATCCCGCCCCCTCAAAACGCCGTAAGCCCGGCGGCGCGGGGGCCGCTCAAAACACCTCTTCCAGGACATAGAAGACGCTTTTATCGGTGCCGAATATGATCCGCTTGCCCGCTATCACCGGGGCGGAAAGCAACGCTCCCTCGGTGTCCATCTGCCAGAGGAACTTGCCATCCCGGGCGGCAATACAAACCAGCTTGGGCGGCGTATGATCATCCCCCAGGAGGCCGAAATAGACCCGGTCGCCGGCTATAGTGGGGGCGGAACTTACGGGCGCGGCAAAAACCCGCTCCCAGCGAAGCGCGCCGGTTCCGGCGTCAAAGGCCCGGGCCATGCTGTCCCCTCCGGTATAAATCACCAGGTCCTTCCAAACCGTGGGGGCCATAAAATCAAGGAGCCCTGTCCCCCGGTAAAAGAGTTCCTCTAAGCGATCGTAGCGTTCCCAGGAGCTGTCAGGGCCGTCCGGACCTAAAACCCCTTGACGGCGCTGTCCCCATACCCGTTTTCCCGTGTGCCGGTTATAGGCATGGAAGTCCATGGATAAGCCGTCCCGGGCGGACGCGGTGGAGAAGTAGAGTATATCCTTCCAAACCGCGGAAAAGGAATACCAGCTCCCGGCGATTTCATTAAAGGGCAGGTACCAGAGGAATTCCCGTTTTTTAATATCATAGGGGCCGATAAGATGGACCCCCGGCCCGGTGGCAAAGTACATCACGTCGTCGGCCAGTAGAAAGGTAAAATTAATCCAACCGTGGTTTTCCAGTTGGAACCGTTCCCGGCCTTCAGGTGAAAGAAAATAAATGGCGTCCGTGTCGCCGACAAAAATGATAGTATCCCCGTAGCGTTCCACCTGGGAATTCACCTCGCTCCCGGTCCTGAAGTTCCATATCTCGCGGCCGCTCTTCCGGTCCAGGGCATAGACCTTGCCGTCCTTACTGCCGAAATACACCTGGCTGCTGTCGGCATAGGGAATGGAGTTGATCTCCGCCCCGCTTTTGAATACCCAGCGCATATAGCCGCTTTCCACATCCAGGGCGTAGAAATTCCCGTCTTCAGAGCCGAAATAGATGGTGTCCCCCATGACCACCGGCGGGTTCAGGGCTTGGATGGTATCATTGCCCTGATACTGGAGCTTTATCTTCCACCGGATGCCCAGGGGCGGGGATATGCGGGCGGCGCTTACCCCCCGGCCGCCCTGTCCCCGGAACTGGACCCAGTCGGATTCACGGGAGCAGGCCCCCAGGAGGGCAAGGCCCCACAAACAGCCCAGCAACAGCCCCCCCCAAGCCCCGGCTCCGGCAACCGCGCCGGTCCGGCGAAAAAAATCCTGTAACGTATCGCGTTTCATAAATAGGCAAGCCCGCGTAAACTGAACAGGCGGATAAGCAGCCCCCGGAGGCCCCGCCGCCTGGTCCGGTCTATGCTCTTCCGGTATTCCCGCTTCAGCCGCAGGAAGCGCTCCCCCGCTTCGGCTGGCTCCTTAAATTCCCGCCACCGCAGTTCCGAATACAGGGCGGCAAAGGCCGCAAAGGGAGACGCCTCCCCCGGCGGGGCGTCAGCCGTTTCTGGAGGAAACAAGCGGGCGTATTCCAGGGCGGTCTTAGCGGCGGGTTTTATGGGTTTCCCATCCGCCGCGAGCCGCGCTAAAAGGAGGAGGTACAGGGAACGGGCCCCGGCCCTGCCGCCCCGGGCGGCCCCCAAGCGGAGCAGGATTTCCCGGCCATAACGGACGCCATAGGCGGCCAGCAAGGCAGCGGCGGCCAGCAAGCCCATGGCCCGGAGCGCCGCCCGCCAGGGAAACCGGCGGACCGGAACGGCCAGTCCGGTCTGGTCCAGTAGGGGGATCACCACATCCCGTAAATTGCCGTCTCCCAAGCCCGCCGGGGGAATGGCAAAGGCCGTCGCCTCAAAATCAAGCCAGCCGTAACCGGGGATATAACACTGCGCCCAGGAATGGCCGTGCGCGTCGGTTACGAGGAAGAGGTCTTCAAAGGGAAACTCCCGCAAAACCTCGATTTTGTTCCGCAATGCCGCAATGCCCCGTTTGTGGGCATCCGTTTGCAGGCCGCTTGCCGCGAGATAGCCGGTTACCACCCGGGTGGGAATCCCGGCCAGCCGTCCCAGCAGGGCAAGGGCGTTTGAAAATTCAACGCAGTCCCCGTCTTTGGTGGTCTGGAGAAATTCAAGGGTCCCGGCGATGGAAGCGTCGTCCCGATCATTCACGTTGTATTGGTATTCCCGAAAACTCAGTAAAATGGCCAGTATGGTTTCCATATACGGGGCGGCCCCCGCCCCCGCCTTCCCGGTTCCGGTTTTGGCAAAAATATCCCGGAGATAGGGGTTCTCCCGTATGAGTTCCGCCCGCTTATTCCGCCATTGCGAGAGCGCGCGGTCCAGATGGGCGCTCAAAACCGCCCGTCCGGCCTCCCCCAGGGGAAACGCAAGATAGGAAGCCAGGGCGCTTTGTTCAGCGGCGCTTAGATACCGGATGGGGGAAAGCGCCAGCTTTAAGGGGTCTTGCGCGTACATAGCCGAGCGCACCCGGTGGATGTAGCGGAGGGGGCCGGTATTTTCGCTGAGAACCACCGGCTCCACGGAAACGGGCCGGTAGGGGAGAAAATGCTGCGGCAGCGTTGAAAGGGAAAACACCTCCCGCTCTTCCCGGCCCTGGTCAAAGACCTGGCTGCCGGCATACCAGGTTTTGAAGAGCCGCGCGGAGGGCAGCAGGTTCAAGGGTTCGTCTTCCGTGGGAAGGAAGCCCTGTTCCGGGTCCAAGCCGCCCCGGAAGGAATTTCCCATATATACCGTATCCTGTTTTGAGGCCACCACCATCACCGTATACTGCTCACGCTCCCTGCCGCCGCCGCCGCGCCGGCGGCTCCTGCTTCCCCCCTCCTTTTCACTTCCGCTGGGATCGGGCCATTGGTCTTCTGAAAGACCACGCAATTCCGGCTGCCGCCCCTCGCCGTTGCCCGGAATGGTTCTGCGGTCCCTGGGCCTGCCCCCCCCCAGGTCTCTGGGTATGCCCCATTCGGTATCGTTGGACCGTATCGTTTCCTCAACCCGGTCGGAAAGCATATTGGTAATTATCCCATTACGGACAAAATCGGCGGGCAGTATGCCAGCGGCCAGCGCCAATACCGCCGCCGCGCCCAAACCAAAAAAGGCCGCTTCCCGCCCGGCCCCGGAAACGCCCGGCGGGTGGAGGCAAAAATACACAGCCGCGCTATGGAGCAGAAATACCAGGATGGTCCAGGCCAGGATGAAGGGGGTAAGCCCCAGGGTTTGCCCGGAAACCTCCTCGCTGGAACGGGAAAAGGCCAGCAAACCGAAGCATATCCAGGCCAGAAAAAAGGGCTCCAGCACAGCCGGTTTGCCCCACCGGGGATGGTGGAACAGCAGCCAGGTTATGGTGAAGCTCAAAAGCCCCGCGCAAAAGGACGGAGCGGCGCCGGGGCCGAATCCTCCGGCGGCAATCGAGAGGGGGAGCAAGAACAGCAGGGCAAGGGCGAATTTATACCAGACGCTGCCCCGGGGGGCGGGCAGAAACGCGATAAGGGCTTCCAGGGGGATGATGATAAACCACTGGATAAGGCCGGCGCGATCATAGGGGACTGAAATCCCCGGATGGAGGAGTACCAGGCCGGCTACGCTTAGGTAGAGCAAGAGCCGGAAGCTAAAGAGGATACAGGCTGTAACGGGTTTCAAGCGCCCCTTGGGGCTGACCGTATGTCCGGCGCCCGGGGCCGGGGGAGACAATTTCATAGGCCCACCTTGGCGTAATCAATGGTTATCCCGCTGTTGGGAAGCTGGGGAGGACGCAATGCCCGGCTGGAACGGAAGCGGGGCCATTGGGGAAGGGGAAAAAAACCCTGGGCCGGAAAATTACTGAGGGAGAGGCGTTCCACAACCCGCGCCTCGCCGCCCGACGGGGGCTGGATGAAAAAGAGAAACACCGGCTTGGGCTGGCGGGCCAGGAGAAAGGCCGGAAGCCCCGCGTCGCAGGCTGTGGAAAACACATACAGCGGCCCGGCGGAGGAGTCCAGCGCAAGGGAAAAGGCATCCTCGTTCCCGGAAGGGCAGAAGGGCAGTCCCGCGAGGGTCTCCAAAAACGCCTCCAGTTCATCCGCGCCGCGGAGTTCCCAAACCTCCTGGGCGCTGCGGACCTGGAACACATAGGAAGCCTGTTCCTCCTTGAGGGCCCGCAAAAACTGGGCAAGCCGCGCCTTGGCCCGGTCCAAAAGCCAGAGGTCCCCCCAGGAAGGGCCGCTTGACGCGCCGCTTCCGCTGGTTTTCGGCGGGCGGCTACCGGGGCCGAAATTACGGAAGTACACCTCGATACGGCAAACCTTTTCCTGGTTGTCCGGGGATATGCGGGTGATAAGAGCATCGATCCGCTCAGAACTTTTCCAGTTGATGTCCCGGAAACGGTCTCCCGGGGCATATTCCCGCATGTAGTACCGTTCCATGTCGCTGGCGCTCTTCATACGCTGGTCCTCCGCTCCCGCATGGGCGTCTATGCGGAAGGTTTTTTTCAAGCACGGGGCGCTTTGGACCGTCAGGGTCCGGCGTTGCGCTGTCCCGCAGGGAAAGGAAAAAAAACCGAAAAGGTCCCGGAGCCGGCATCTCCCCTCGCCTTGGAAGACCCCGGCCAGGGGAAAAACAAGGCCGAGCAAGGCCGTTGCCGCGCCCCGGGAAGCGGAAGTCTCGGCGTATACCCAGCAGCCCGGCCTCGATCCTGAGGGGAAAAAACGGCCCTTTACAACAAAGTGGATACGAAAGAACCACGGAACCGGCCAATCAAGGCCGGTAACCGCCATCTCGGCCGCGGCGTTTGCCGTCAAGGGCAGGGGCGGCTTCCAACCCGGCTCCAGGGCCGCAAGCCGCCGGGCGCCCCAGGCCCCGGACAGGCCCAAAACAAGGCAGCATCCCAAGATCGCCGCCCCCAGGATAATCTCATAGGCGTTACGGCCGGCCAGGGAACGGATCAACAGCCCCGGCCCTAGCAGGATAAGGGCCAAGCCCGCGGGGGTGAAAAAGGGCTGAAAACGGGGCGGTATCATCAAGCGCCCTCCCGGCGCTTCGATTCCACCGGCACGGAATGGAGTATGCCCTCCAGGGGCGTTTCCGGCGGTATGGCGGGGTCCCGGGTAACAATACGGTGGGCCATGGCGGGGATAAAGGTCTCTTTAACCAGATCAACCGGCACATAGTCCAGCCCCCGGCACAGGGCAAGGGAGCGGACCAGCCGGGATATCCGCACGCCCGCGCGGGGGCTGGCCGGAATTTCTATATCAGGATGGACCCTCGTCTGCCGAACGCAGTCCACCAGGTATGCGCCCACATCGGGATGCAGATGCACCTGGTCCACCAGCTTTTTCCAGCGGATAAGGTCGGCGCTGCTGATCACGCTGGTAAAGGCGTCCCATGCGTCCGTTCTGCCATGCTGTTCAATAATAGCGCGCTCATCCTCCGCCGAAGGGTAGCCCAGGGAAAGGCGTATCATAAACCGGTCGAGCTGCGGCACCGGCAGGGGAAACAGGTGCACCCCCCGGAGGTTCATGGTGGCGATGATGAAAAAGGGGTCCCGCAGGGGATACAGCTTCCCTTCTATAGTAACGCTCTGTTCTTCCATCACCTGGAGGAAACTCCCCTGGGTTTTAGGGGTAAGCAGGTTAATCTCATCGCAAAGCACAAAATGGGCAAACACCGGCCCCTTGTTAAAGATCAGTTCCCCCGAATGGCCGATGAAACGGTTATACCCCAGAATATCCTGGGGGAGCAGGTCAACCGTACACTGGATACGGTTAAACCCCTCCATCTTGACCTCCCCTCCCCCGGCTGTCATATCCTCCGGCCGCCAGCGGATAGACTGGGCCAAAGCCCGGGCCAGGGAGGTCTTCCCCACCCCGTGGGAATCGGCAAGAATGACATGCCCTCCGGCAATCTGGGCGGCAATAATGTACTCCAGCTTTTTGGTATCAACGGAAATAATCTTTTTGATGTTCTGTATCAGCAGATCGATAGACTGTTTTACCTCGGCTTCCATGGCCCCATCTTAACGAAAAACCGGCATGGGGGCAAGAACCGCCGGGGCGTATAAAAAACGAGCAGCCCCCCAGGAGGAAGGGGCTGCCTTCAGTTTTTTTTAAATGCGATACTTTTTTAACTCATACCATTTTTACTTCATCCGCTGACTTTTTTACCTAACAACTTTTTGAAATAGCCGTCGCATGGTTCTAAATAGAGTATCCGCCATGCCGGTAAAACCATACTACACCCAAAAGAATGAATATGAACATTATTTTTAAAAAATTTTAGGGAAGCGCTGGTTAAAAAAGCCTTATCAAAAGGGACCGCGGATTAACGCGGATTTTCACGGATTACCACGGATTTTGTTACCGGTTAATCAGCGGCTATCAGCGGTTATCAGTGTAATCAGCGGTTAATAGCGGACCTGGTTAAAAAAGCATTATCAAACGGATTTTGTTACCGGAAATCAGCGGTAATCAGCGGGCCTTGTTAAAAAGTCTGAATTAACCAGCGCTGCCCTAGGGAAGCACTGATTAAATGGGATTTTCAGCGGGGCTGTATTTTTTGCGGGGGGAGTACCGGCTGAAAAGCGGCAACCCGCCCGTCTCCGGCCCTCCTCCGGCATCATTCCGGGCG
>JAITHL010000204.1 GCA_031279975.1 Treponema sp.
TGAGTTTTTCCTCAACGTACTTGCGTATACGCCCGTCCGCTATTCTCTCCCGTTTGCGCCGGTCAGAGCGTTCCCGCGCCCGGTTCGCCCGGTAACGGCAATCATGTACCGGCGTACCGTTCCGGCAGACCTCCCGGCTCACGGCTGACTTGTCCCGCCCCAGTCTCCGGGCTATAGAACTCCGGCTTTCGCCGAGTTCCAGCCCTATGGCTTCGGCATATATGCCGCTTCTTCCCGTTCCTGTACGGTAAGCGGTTTCCACCCTTTATTAGGGGCTTCTTTCGTGGTATCTTTTCCCATGGCGGTCTCTCCCTCTGCGATAGGTCTTTGGTTTCCCATCATAGAGGATTGACCGCCTTTTTTCTCCTAAGAGGGGCGGTTAGCCGCCCCTCTTAGGGGGCAGGCGTTGCACTCCGCCCTTGAAGGCGGGTATCTTTATTATTTATGGTATAATATTTTATGGAATGGAAATACATTCTGCCGGCATAATAATTCTTATCCATATTTTGCATGAAATAGTCAGAATGTTTTATTATTTTTACAATATCTATAGTATTGACTAACTCTCTTAATGTTAATTCCTCTTGTTTTTCTAATTCCTCTCTGCTTATTTTCCATGTTACATTAATTTCACCCTGGGAACCAATTCCCGCGATATATAACAAATCATCCCGATCATAATCCTCTTGAATAAATTCCAATATTATTTTTTCATTATCATGCTTATAACCGCATGATACTATTACTATAATAGAAAAAATGATAGCCGCCGCCCATTGGTTGTTTTTATTGAATGGTATTATTTTCCATAGATTTAGGCCGTCATTTTTCACAGCATACTCCTTACATTTATACTAGCTCAAAAAATTCATTGCGTCAATAGTTCCCGGCGGCTTCGCCGCGGCGGGCCGTCCCTTTATTAATTTTCAATGGTATGTATTTCTTCTTTTACTACTATAGAAGATTTATCATCTCTTCCTTTTAGGACGTGTCTTTTAGTTCCCCGGTATATTAAAAAATCGCCCCTGTCTCCATCGAAATTACCCAATGCATTAACGGACAAAATATATTGATAATTATTGCCGTCAAATATATAGTAATGATTTCCTCCGCTTCCATCAAATATTTTTTCGCCGTTAATCAATATTGTGCCGGGAATTTCATGTTGTTCTTTTTCTTTAGGCCACAACGCCAATCGATAATTATCTACATTCAATAAATCTATTCTGATTTTATAATTTTTTGTTTCACAGAATACGCTAGGCTTTTCAAATGCTCTTAATGACGCATGTATGTTATTTTTCATTGCTAAAATAATAGTATTTCTTATCGCGGTTTCTTGGGGTGATTGATAATTTATAGCAAAAACCTTTCCATAATAATCATCGATCCAAATCAAGCCGTTATGCAGCATTATTCCACGCCAGCCCATGTGATGCCAATCATTTTCGATTGATGATTTTTTTATTAGGTCAATTACTATTGGGTCAAATACCTGATCGTACCGTTCCCTCATTGCTTGTTCATTGGCTATATCCGGTATTGGGTATTGCCTTCCCAATGGATACCAGAGCAGCTTTATTATTTTCTCTTTGTCATTATTTCTAACAGCCTCTACAAGGGGCTTTACCAATACCTGATATTCTTCTTCCAACGGCGTTTGAGTAAAGGCGTTTACCGCAATACTCAAAAAAAACAATAGGCATGGTAAAACATTCATGCTGTCCATTAAATCATGCTGTTTTATTTTTGTCTATAGTAGCAGCCGCAAAATCGCATTTTTGCGGCTGGCGCTATATTTTTTCATTGGAATTGAGCATACCGTGACTACTGTCAACAACTGAGGGAGGCCGCGGATTGCTTCGTAATCCGGCCCCTGCGGGCGGCGTTGCGCGGCAGCGGCCTTCCCCGCATCCGCAGCGCCGCCCGCAGGGGGCAAAAAGGCGCAGCCTTTTTGCCCTAGTCCGCGCCTCTCTAATGCGCCGGGTAAGGGCGAAGGCGCTGCCTTGCGGGAGGAAAAGGCGTCCGCTTGCGCCTATAGCCAAGCCGGCGGCGGACGAAGGCGGAACGGAAACCCGAAACAGGAGATTGGGGGCTGTAACCGGTCCCCCTTGCGTTGTTGATGTGGTTCCAAGACCGGCATCGGGGAAGCGCCGCCTCTGATTTGCGGCGGTCCCGCTGTTTAGCCGAATATATTACCGGTTTACTCATAATAGCCGCGCCCTAGGGCGGCGCTGATTAATGCGGATTTTTTACCAGGCTCCACGGATTTTCACTGATTAGGGGCTTTTAAATCCCTGTTAATCCGCAGACTTTTTTAACAGCGTCCTATTAATCAGCCCTTCCCAGGGGCTTGTTCCAAACCGGGTGGTTTGTCCGGCGCGCGCCTCAAAGCCGCCTGGGGTTTTCGGCGTTTTTTCAACCCGCGGCCCGCAAAGCCGCGAAGTTTCACGGGGGCGGTTCCAATACCCGGCCTTGGGGAGCCGCCAGCGGACGCCGGATGCCCTTGTACGGACGGGCGGGCCGCGGGGGAAGGCGGCTCCGGCCCAGGCCGGCTTGACACATTTCCCTTGCCTATATCACGGGGATCATATTATAGTGGGTAAATCCTTTGGGCTATATGCGCGGATATTGTTTAGAAACTGACATTGCTAAACAACCCCGCTATTGAGGAGGGACAACATGTTTGCGGAGCGGGCGGAACAGCATGATAGATAAAGAACGGATTGAAAAGGCGGTCCGGGAAATACTCTGGGCTATCGGTGAAGACCCCAACCGGGAGGGCTTACGGGAAACCCCAAGCCGGGTTGCGCGAATGTATGAAGAAATCTACGGCGGGGTAGGGCGGGACGCTGTGGAGGAACTGAAACTCTTTGGCGAGGAAGGCCAGGAAGAAATGGTACTGGTTAGGGATATTCCCTTCTATTCCATGTGCGAACATCATCTCATGCCCTTTTTCGGCCGTATCCAGGTGGTCTATATCCCCCGGGACGGGAAAATTCCGGGCCTGAGCAAGATAGCCCGGATCGTCGAGGTTTTGGCGAAAAAACCGCAGTTACAGGAACGGCTGACCCGGGAGATAGGGGAAACCCTCATGCGCGGGGCGGACACCCTGGGGGCCGGGGTGGTAATTGAGGCGGAGCATCTGTGCATGACCATGCGGGGGGTGCGGAAATTCGGGACCAAGACCGTTACTTCCGATTTTAAGGGGCTGCTGCGGACCGAGCGCGGCCTGCGGGCCGAGGCCCTGGCCTTGATCAAAGGATAGGGGCGTCTATGGATGGCGCTCAACGGGCGTTCCGGTGCCGGAAATATACCCTTCCCCTGGGGAGCAAGACCTATATCATGGGGATACTCAATATTACCATTGATTCCTTTTCCGACGGCGGGAACTATTGCTCCCTGGAACGGGCGGTGGAACGGGCACTGCAAATGGCGGAGGAAGGGGCTGATATTATTGATATTGGCGGGGAATCCACCCGTCCGGGTTTTATCCCGGTAGACGCGGCGGAAGAAATCCGGCGGGTGGTTCCGGCGGTTGAACGCCTGGCCTCCGCGGTAAAGGTCCCCCTCTCCATAGACACAACCAAAGCGGCGGTGGCGGAAAGGGCCCTGGAAGCGGGGGCCCATATCATCAACGATATTTGGGGCTTTCAGAAGGAGCCTGCGCTGGCCGCGCTCTGCGCCCGGTATGAAGCGGGGGCCGTTCTCATGCACAACAGCGATACCGGCGCGTATGGGGATATTATGGCGGATATTGCCGCCTTCCTGCGGCGGAGCGCGGCGATAGCGGAGGGGGCGGGGCTGAATAAGGAGCGGATAATCCTGGATCCGGGCATTGGGTTTGGGAAAGACCTGGACCAGAACCTTACGGTTATGCGCCGGCTTGGGGAACTGCGGGTTCCGCCCTTTCCCCTGCTCATGGGAACCTCCCGCAAGTCCATGATCGGCAAGGTTCTCGGCCTGCCGGTAACGGAGCGGCTGGAAGGCACGGCGGCTACGGTGGCGGTCAGCATAGCCCGCGGCGCGGATTTTGTCCGGGTCCACGATGTGCGGGCAATGAAACGGGTCGCGGCCATGACCGACGCCATGATCCGGGCCTAGGCGCCATGGAAACCGCATATATCGCCCTGGGATCAAACCTGGGGGATCGGGAAGCCTACCTGTCCCAGGCCCTGGAGCGGCTTGACGGCCAAGAAGGGATACGCCTGGAACAGGTATCGGCGGTGTATCAGACCGATCCGGTGGGGTATACGGAACAGGCGCCCTTTCTTAATCTGGTATGCCGGGCGGCGGTTTCCCTGGATCCCTTTGGGCTACTGGAAACCCTCCAGGCTATCGAACGCGCCCTGGACCGGAAGCGGGATATCCGCTGGGGGCCCCGGACCATTGATCTGGATATCCTGCTCTATGGAGACGAAACGATACAGAGCGCCAGCCTTGTTATCCCCCACCAGCGGATGTTTGAGCGGGCCTTTGTGCTTATCCCCCTCCGGGATGTCTATCCTCCGCGTCCGCTGCGGGGAAAACCCCTGGCGGAGCGGATAGCCGCATGTTCCGGCGGGGAAGGCGTGGCCCCCTACCGGCCCGCGGGAGCCCTTGCGGCCCTATGAACGCTCATACCGGGCCATGTTGACGGGCGTTTCAAATACATCCACCGCCCGCAGTTTAGCCGGATCAATGCCCCGGCGGGAAAGGAGGTCCTCCAGGTTTTTAAACACAAAAAGGGCAATCCGTTCCGCGCTGGGATCATTGTTAAACGCCGGAATGTCATTCAGGTTGGTATGATCCAGCCCGGCGATAACATCCCGCAGGGCCTGTTTGAGCACCCCGAAATCCGCCAGCATCCCCCCCTCGTCCAAATCATTCCCCCGGACCCAAAGCCGTACCCGGTAATTATGGCCGTGGAGGCTCTCGCACTTCCCATAGTAGTGGCTTAAAAAATGGGCCGCGGCAAATTCCGCTTCTACTCGTATTGAAAACATGGGGAAGAGTATAGCACAGCCGCCGGAAAATAGCTAGGGCGCGAATTGCCTAAAAACTTTTCTAGCCGAAAAGGGGTTAATGCCTAATAACCAAAACCTAGCCGAAATCAAACCGCCGCCGCTTCCATGGCGGGCTCGCGGCATCCGTCTTCAGTGTAAACCTTTTCGCGGTGGAGTTGCAAGAGCGCCGCAACCGCGCGGTTTAACCCCTCATTCAACCGCAGCGGGTTGTAAAGCCCTTTGCGCCTTTTCAGCTCCTCCTTGCTCTCATCGCTCACATGAGGCGACTCCATAAGCCGCTGGTACGGCGTTTTCGGCGCTTTCTCGTACACCTTC
>JAITHL010000041.1 GCA_031279975.1 Treponema sp.
CGGCAGCCATGTATGCCGGGAGTTTCTCGATCAAGGGCGCCGGGTAACGGTTTTTGACAACCTCTCCACCGGGCTTCGGGAAAATTTGTTCCCCGAAGCCGCCTTTATCCATGGGGATATTATGGATTACCTGGGCCTCCTGCGGGCCGTCCGGAGCGCCGAAGCCCGCGGCGCTCCCTTTGACGCCCTTATCCACCTGGCGGCGCATAAGGCGGCGGGGGAATCAATGCTCTGCCCGGAAAAATACTCGGCAACCAACATCAGCGGAACCATCAATATCCTAAACGCCGCGGCGGAGACCGGAATTAGCCGTATTGTTTTTTCTTCCTCCGCGGCGGTGTACGGGGAGCCGGCGTATCTGCCCATTGACGAGGGGCATCCCGTTGAACCGGAGAATTATTACGGCTTTACCAAACTTGCAATCGAAGGCTTCCTGGGCTGGTATGAAAAACTCAAGGGCATCCGCTATGCGAGCCTCAGGTACTTTAACGCCGCAGGCTATGATGTTACGGGCCGTATTACCGGCCTTGAACAGAACCCCGCAAACCTGATCCCGGTGATCATGGAGGCAGCCTGCGGTACGCGGCCCCAGGTCGCAATCTTCGGCAATGATTATGCCACTCCCGATGGAACAGGGGTCCGGGATTATGTCCATGTGAATGATCTGGCCGCGGCCCATGCCGCAGCCCTAGACCATATTGTTAAGACCGGATCGAGCATCGTTGCCAACCTGGGCAGCGAAACCGGTCTTTCGGTGCTGGATATCCTCGATGCCGCCCGGCGGATCAGCGGCAAACCCATCCCCGCCCAATTTGCCAGCCGCCGTCCGGGCGACCCGGCTAAACTTACCGCGTCGGCCCAATACGCCCGGGAAGTTTTGGGCTGGAAAGCCCGCTATTCGGACCGGGACACCCTGATCAGAACCACCTGGGACGCTTACCGGAAAAAGACCGGCCTATAACCGGAAAGACCTGATAACCATGAACAGCGGGCTGCCGCGAGCAGCCGGGAGGAATATGTCCTGGGATAAAATTTTTCACGCCATTGATGAGCGCGAAGACCAGGCGGTAGCGCTGGAAACCGGGCTGACCAAGCGGCCCGCGGTTTCCCCTGATTCAGGCGGCCAGGGGGAGCTGGATAAATGCCTGTTTCTGGAATCCTGGCTTTCCCAGCGGGGCCTAGGCCGGCTGGAACGCTTCGACGCGCCGGACCCCCGCGCCAAGGGCGGTATCCGGCCCAACCTGGTACTTACCATTCCGGGAACAGACGGGGAAGGCGGCGGCGGGCGGCTTTGGATTATGAGCCACCTGGATGTGGTTCCCCCGGGGGAAGCAAAACTGTGGACCGGCGATCCCTGGACGGTAATCCGCCGAGACGACGGCCCTTTGGGAAGCCGGCTTGTCGGCAGGGGGGTGGAGGATAACCAGCAGGGCCTTACGGCTTCGGTTATCGCGGCCCTGGCGCTGGCAGACCAGGGCCGGCGCCCCCGGCGGACCGTAAAGCTGCTCTTTGCGGCGGATGAAGAGCAGGGCAGCCGCTATGGTATCCAATGGCTCTTAGCGCGGGTCCCCGGTCTGTTCCGCAAAGAGGACCTGGTACTGATCCCCGACGGAGGGGACCCCCGCGGGGAAACCATAGAAATCGCCGAGAAGAACCTCCTTTGGATACAATGCCTTGTCAGGGGAAAACAGACCCATGGGTCCCGGCCCGATCAGGGGGCAAACGCCCATCTAGCCGCGGCGGACCTGGCCCTGTCGCTGCACTACGGCCTGTCTGAAACCTTTGCCGGAGAAGACCCCCTTTTTGAACCGCCCTATTCCACCGTTGAGCCCACCAAGCGGGAGGCCAATGTGCCGAATATCAACACCATTCCAGGGGAGGATGTTTTTTATATGGACCTGCGCATACTCCCCCGGTATTCCCTGCGGCAGGTACAGGCGGAAATAGACCGCATCAAAGAAACGGTGGAGCGCAAGCACCGCCTAGCCGTTACTATTACGCCGCTGCAATCAATAGAATCCAAGCCAACCCCTGGGGACGCTCCGCTGGTCAGCCTCCTCGCCAGCGCGGTTAAGGAGGTCTACGGCGTTGAAGCCCGGCCCATCGGCATCGGCGGCGGCACGGTGGGGGCGTATCTCCGCAATCAGGACATCCACGCGGCGGTGTGGAGCCGCATCGAGCATACCGCCCATCAGCCCGATGAATACGCCCTCATCCGCAACATCCTTGGGGATGCCAAGGTAATGGCCCTGCTCATGTTGGCGGAATAAGCCGCCCAGAGCCGGGGGGACCGGGGGCGGGCAATTCGGGGTTGCTATAGAAAAGGTCAGTCCATGCTCCCCGGCCTTATGCCGTCTTGGCTGTTTACGACGTTTGGGGCGGGTAATAGGGCAATGCGAAGCATTGACCCCCGCCCCACATGTAGCAGAGAAAAACCGCACAAAGGGCGTAGCCCGACTGCGGTTTTTCTCTGCCCAAGCCCGCTACTGCGGGCGCAGCGTAAACAGGCCTGTTATGTGCCATTTGTGCTTAAATTATTGTTTAAATATTGACAAATAAAATAATTTAAAGTATTATTTGCAAAAGGAGAAAAGTATGAAAACAATAAACTTTGAAAACATATTGAAAAATGAATATGAAAATATTTATAGATTAACTGAAAACAAACCTGAATGGGCTGTAAAGAAGAATAATGGGGTTGAATTGGTTCATCCAGCGATACCATTTGTCGGGGAAAAATACAATGAAACAA
>JAITHL010000053.1 GCA_031279975.1 Treponema sp.
TTACACTGAAGACGGTTGCCGCGAGCCCGCCATGGAAGCGGAGGCGGTTTGATTTCGGCTAGGTTTTGGTTATTAGTCATTAACCCATTTTCGGCTAGAAAACTTTTTAGGCAATTCGCGCCCTAGCCGCGCCTTTGGGGATAGGGTATACTAACCGCCATGCTGCAAGGAAGACATCTCATAGAACCCGGGGACTTCAGCCTTGAGGAGATGGACCGGCTCTTCGCCCTGGCGGAGCGGATAGAGGAAGAGCCGGGCTATCTCCGGGAAAGCTGCCGGGGGAAGCTCCTGGCGCTTCTGTTTTTTGAGCCCAGTACCCGTACCCGGCTGAGTTTTGAGGCGGCCATGCTGCGGCTGGGGGGGAGCTGCCTGGGTTTCGCGGACCCCGGCTCCAGTTCCTCGGCAAAAGGGGAAAGCCTGGCGGATACGGTGCGGATGGCAGCCTCCTATGCGGACGCCATTGTGATGCGGAACCCCAAGGAGGGCGCGGCCCTGGTGGCCTCCCGGTATGCTTCCGTGCCGGTGATCAACGCCGGCGACGGAGGGCACCACCATCCCACCCAGACCTTGACCGACCTGTTGACCATACGGCGGCTCCGGCGCTCCATTGGGAACTTCACCATCGGCTACTGCGGGGACCTCCGCTTCGGCAGAACCGTTCATTCCCTGGCAAAAGCCCTGGCCCGGTATCCTAAGGTGCGGATGGTCTTTATCTCCCCCCCGGAACTCCGGACGCCTGAGTACATCACCGCGGGAATCTTGAAGAAGGAGCGTATCGAATACCTGGAAACCGGCCGGCTGGAAACCGTAATCGGCGAACTGGACGCGCTCTACATGACCCGGGTGCAGCGGGAGCGGTTCTTTAATGAGGAAGACTATATCCGCCTCAAGGACAGCTATATCCTGGACGCGCCGAAACTGAAAGCCGCCCGGGACAGCCTGATCATTCTGCACCCCCTGCCGCGGGTGAGCGAGATAGCCCCGGAGGTGGACGCGGACCCCCGGGCCGCGTACTTTAAGCAGGCCCGGTACGGCATGTTTATCAGGATGGCCCTGCTGGTTTCCATTCTGGGGGCCGTTAAGTTGGCGGGGGATTAATCCGATAGTAAGATGGGCTTATTCCAAAACCGTTTGTTTTGTCCTAGGCTTGCAACGAATGTTGCCCGCGGTTTTATGCCCCCGGCCGGCAGGGCCGCGAATTTTTACAGCGGCTGTTCCAATATCCGCCATTTTAGAACAGCCTCAGATGCGGTATGTTAAACATTGCGCGAATACGAAACGGCATCGTGATTGACCATATCAAAGCCGGCCAGGGCATCAAGGTTTTTAACTGGCTGGGCCTTGACCGGGCCTCCTACACCGTTGCTTTTGTGGTAAACGCCAGCTCAAAACGGATGGACAAAAAGGATATTATTAAAATCGATAATACCATCGTTATTAATTTTGACATCCTGGGCCTCATCGATCCGAATATCACGGTCAATATCATCGAAGACGGCGCCGTTACCCGGAAGATCAAGCTCCGCCTGCCCCAGCGGGTGGAGAATGTGCTCTCCTGCAAGAACCCCCGGTGCATCACCGCCACGGAGGGCTACATCGCCCATATTTTTTACCTGGATAATCCAGAACGCCGGACCTACCGTTGCGAATACTGCGACGAACTGAGGGCCGCGGGGGATTTTATTTGAGATGGCCGGGACTATCCGGTATGCCGGGAAGGGACGGTATAGGGCGGTGAAACGCGGCCTGCCAAGCCTCCGCGTCTTTCTGGTCTTTGCGCTCCTGGCCGCGCTGGTCCCGGACCTTGCCCTCGCCCAGGTGCGGCCTATTCCAGCTTCGGTAAGCGCCGCCTTTTCCCGGGCGGGAATCCAGTCGGCCGCCCGGCGTTTTCAAACCTATGATTTTTCCCTCCCCTTAATAAACGGCAAGCTCCAGTCCCTCAGCGCCCTCAAAGGCCGGGTGGTGGTTCTCAATTTCTGGGCCACCTGGTGTTCCCCCTGCCGGAAAGAGATGCCCTCCCTGGAACGGCTCTACAACCGCTTCCGGGGCCGGGGGCTGGAATTCCTGGCGGTGGATATCGAGGAAAACCGGGGGGATGTGGCGGTGTTTGTCAAGGACTACGGCCTTAACTTCCCGGTGGTTCTGGACGCTTCAGGGAAAATAAGCGATATTTACGGCATCCGCAGCATCCCCACCACCTTCATCATTGACCGGGACGGGTCCATCATTGCCGCGGCGGTGGGCGCGCGGGACTGGGACACCCCGGCGATGGCCGCCGCGTTTACCGCCCTCCTCAACGACGCGCCCTAGTGTCGCGTCCGTAATATTATTTTAAATTATTTCTTAACCAATTTTAGGCATAATGCCGTATAATGTTCCTGCTGTTTACGGCGTTTGGGGCGGGTAATAGGACAATGCGTAGCATTGAACGCCCGCCCAAATGGGGCGGAATGAGGCGTGGGAGGCGCGGCGGGCCTGCCTGTTACGGGCAGCGCAAAAAGACCTGTTACGCGCAATAATTGTTTAACGTAAACCACCGGCTATGCCGGTGAGACTTGAAAAGGCTATGCCGTGTCCAGCGTGATACGAATAGCGAAAAGTAATAAGGTACTCCCGAGGAAGCCCCCGAACAAG
>JAITHL010000060.1 GCA_031279975.1 Treponema sp.
AGTTACCCTGGTCTTGGGTAGGGGTAATGTCAACATAGCCCCAGGTTGAATTATTGGGATAGATGAAGGGGATGCCGTCTTCCCGCAGCAGGGTGCCGCTAAAGGTTACCCAATCCCCTTGGACGCCCCAGACCGCGCTCCACCCTCCGGGCTGTACGCCGGTGCGCCCCTTGCTGTCTACCCAGCACACGGTATCAATAGTTTGCCCGAATTCATTGACGTATGAAGCGTTGCCGTTGCGAATGTAGGTGATCCCGTGGGAGCGGCTTATCTGGGATTGGTACGCGGCGCTTTCGTCGTCCCCCCCCTTGAGCTCATACCAGGTATCATCAGGCAAGCCGTTTTGGTTGTCGTCAACGGACACCCAGACAATCCCGGGTTCGCTCCAGGTCGCCAGGGGGTTGCCGGTGATGTGGATGTTCTTGGTTCCGTTATTTTCCTTGCGGAGTTTCCAGACCTCATCACCCCCAACCGCGCCTAAGGACCAGCCGTACCCCGTGCCGGACCGGGTAAATTGGCCGGGCGCGAAATTTCTGATGTTTGCTATGGTAACTTGGTTGCCGCTGTCAGAAACAGCGGGGATGGGCCCGGTAAAGGACGGGTTCGTTACCTCCGGGGGATGCGCGCCAGGGCGGGAAGCTGTGCAGACTATGGCGGCCGACGCGGTTTTAGTTACCCCTCCGGCGCTTACCGTAACTGTCGCGGTATAGGTTCCGGGGCTTGCGGGGGTTATATGGAGAAACTTGTTCCCGGCGCCGCTGGTAGAGGGCGCTCCGCCGGAGACGCTCCAACTGTAACTTGGGGCCGCGGTATTCAGGAAAAACACCACCGGGGTTATTACCAGGGTTTCTCCCGCGGGGACGGTGTACTGGGGGCTGCCCCCGGCCGGGGACCCGCCGTTCGGGTTGTTCGTGTGCCGCCAATAGCCGTAATCAAAAAACAGTTGGGGTTCAACGGCAATAACATATATTGGTATCCCAATGGTTTTATCGTCCAAGGTGAGGGTCAGGGTTTGGTCCCCGGCTTGATTGGGAGCGTAGCCGCTCAAGTCCGAGGCGGAAAAATCACCCTTTGCCGCGGTAAATATGCTGGTAACGCCGTTTGCCGTAACCGTAACCTTTAACCCCTCCGGCAGGGGAGAGGCCCTTCCTTTCAGATACACCCCCTTATAGGCGTCCTCCAGATGGGTTCCGCCCATTGCTACAGACCGGTCGTAGTTATTCACCCGGGCCGTGGCGGACGAGGGAATTTTTACGGTAACGTCAAAGGTTACGGTATGCCGGTTTATGGTTACGCCTATGGTCTGGGTTCCCCGCTTGGTCCGGTCATATCCGCTATAGGCGTAGACGCTTTCGGTTTTGGTTGACCCGTCGGAATAGGCGCCGGTTATGACCATGCCGCTGAAACTGCTGAGACCGATGTTTTCTCCAAGCTCATAGACGGTCTTACTGGGCGGGCTGGTCAGGGTGACGGACTGGAGTATCTTATCAGAAGTGTTGACCATAATGCGGAAGGAGGCGGTAAAACTCCCCGTCTTGACCGTAATCTCCTTGGGTCCGGGCGCGCTGGTGTCTATGGAAGCGGGAATCAGGATGTACCCGGAGCTTTCCAAAAGGCGCTCTGTTTCATCGCTGTAGAAGCCTTTGACCTTGAGGCCCCCGGCGCTGAAGGGCTGCCCCCTGGCGTATACGATAATGTCCGGCAGCGATTCAAGGGCAATGCCGGTCAGGTTTGCCGGGGGTTGGGGCGTATCCTGGGGGGCGATAGTGATGGTAAAGGTCTGGGTATAGTCTTCGGCTGGGCTTTTGCCTTTGCTGATACGGGCAATGAGTTTCAGCGCTCCCTCTGAAGCGGGTTTAAACCTGCCGGGCGCGGTCTCCTCCGCCGCCGCTTGGCTGTCCGCCGCCACCGTCCAGAGGATGCCCTGGTTGGAGGCGTCCGCGGGCGCGACAGTAACGCCGGTTAGGTCAATAACCGCCCCGGCAGTACCGCTTTGGGGTACGCCGGTAATGTCAGTAACCGGCTTATGCTGTTCCGTAATGGTAAGCTCAAAGTCCCGCGTAAAGTCCTGGCCCGCCGCCAGCCCGTTGATGATGGTTGCGGTGAGGGCCGCATTGCCGGCAAGCTGCGGGGTATACGTGTTCCCGTCCACTCCCCGGGACAGGGCGGTCCGGCCCTCGTCCTTGAGGGTCCAGACAATGGTTTTGTTGGTGGCGTTACCGGGCGCAGCCTTTGCGCCGGACAGGTCAATCGCGGCGCCCTTCGCGCCGCCGGTGGGAACGCCGCTAATACCTGTAACCGGCACAAAGGTATTGTCCGGGTTGTCTGGATTGTTGGGGTCCGTAATAACCGGGGGGCTGTCAGCCGGATCGTCAACCGGCTGGGGGCACGCCGCGAGGAAGGCGCTCAGGGCGATTCCGGAAAGAACAGCTATGGCGTTTATATTTTTTAATTTTTTCAAGATACGCATAAGAATCTCCTTTAATAATACCAACTAAATAAATAAAGAAGCGTCCCGGTCTTCAGGGAAGTCCGGGCGCTTCTTCTCTGTTTTTTCTATTCTGGGTTACTTCCGCTGTCCTTCTTCCGCCGCTTTCTGAATCGCCGCTCTGACAGACGGAGTAACATGACCCCGGAGACCCCGCTTGAGGGAAAGTCCCGCCGCGGCCTGGCTGAGGATTTCAGCGATAAGGTCAGCGCTGTTGACGTTCTGTCCGCTGATCTGGTTCGCCGCTGTTCCCACGTCAAAGAACTTGCCTCCGGCACTTAGGAAAAGATCACTGGATCAGCCATAGTTGAGGCAATGGAAACCACGCTATTCGCGGGATTGCGAATATTAGAGAAATTCCCGGCGGCTCCCGCATCGTCTCCGGTGATGTTCTTGTGCAAGCCGTTTTGATATAGGGAATCAAGAACGGTATAACCAAGTAGTAACTTATCAGCCATAATAAGCTCCTATAAAAATATATTATATCCGCGCAAGCGGAATATACGCTTTTTGTTACCGTCCCAAAAGGACGGCAACGCCTTTATAACCGTCAATCGGCGCTGGGAGGAGTCAATACATACTCCTGTCCTGGGGCAATCTCTGTCCGTGTGTAGTTCAGTCTCACATTATTGAACGGGTTCCCCTGATCCGTAACATTTCCGGTGATGGAGCCGCCTTTTTTGACAAATACTGGAATAGCGTCCACAGCGCCGGCTGGTATCTCAATATCAATAAGTCCAGACCCAGGATTCAATGCCGGTGGATCCCAGGGCAGGGCGGTGTTGACTTGGATGTCTTTTACCGTATTGTTGGTTATGCTGCCGCCGTACATGAAGAAGGCGCTATGAACGGCACTGTTGTTGGAGTTAAACCGGATGACCCCTGAATTTACTGCTCCTTCAACCGTATAATTATGTCCAGTTATTTTTGAACCTTCCAGCATAACCAGTTTGTTGTTATTAGCAACTTCTATAACAAATAAAGTAGTAAAACTTCCTCCGATATGGGTGGCTGTAAACCCCTGGAGGGTTATATTTTTTTCTAAAGACAGCGTAAGCACCCCGGGTCCTGTGTTGCTGTTCACAGGATTTATGTTTACGTTAAACCACCCATACGCAGAAACACTAAAACTTGGATTGTCGGGTGTGCCGCTATAGTGTACATTGGGGTTAAAATAGGTATTCGCGCCGCCCTGTGTTGATTCCTCATTATAGGAAAGGATTTGTTCTGCCGTCTCTGCGCTTCTGAGCCTAATGTTCACGTTATCTCCGTTTACGTTCCGGTTTTTTTTGCTGGTAAGCACAATTCTAGGCAGATCTTCTTCGCTGTGTTCGACCCGGATCAGGTATTCACTATTGGTCTCCGCGTTTTGGTCAACCCAGGCAATCGCGTCAACTAGACTGTCTGCGGAAGCGTCGCTAAACGCATGGGCGGACAGTTCCCATTTCTTGAGGTATGGTATCCGTTCCAGACTTCCGGATCGCGCCCACTGTTCCGCCTGCGCCGCCGTCATACTTGCGGTAACGCCCTGATCTCCGGCGCTTCTCGTTACCCGGAACACCGCCACGCCGGTTTTGCGGGGCGTTATGCTCAGGTTCACCGTAACGGTTACGCTTTGCTTGCCCGGTTCGCTCACCGTCAGGGTAAAACTGCGGCTTCCGCCCTCAAAGATCAGGTCAAAGGCGCTGGTATCCACGGTAAAGACGCTCAGGGTTGGGCCGGCGGCGGAGCCGTCTACGGTTCCAGTTGCCGCCTGCGCAACCAGGGCGGCATTGGTTCCGCCCACGGTAATGGTCTGGGCCGCGGTTTTGCCCACAGCGAAGTACACCGCCGGCTGTTCAACCGCGCTGATACTCCAGCTCTGAGCCGCGGTTCCCGGGCCGGTCCAGGCGTCAATATCAAATTCCGTACCAGACGTATCGGTTTCCGTCTGGAGGAAACTAAATTGCGGAAACCGGGATGCCACGGTTAGGGTAAATGTATGGGTATAAGCGGTTCCGTCCGCATTGCCCTGGGGGATAGACGCGGTGAGTTTCAGGTTTCCAGCGGAATTGGGGGTAAAGGCTGTCCCCGCCCCGCTCCAGGCTCCTTCCACTTCGCTGTCCGCCGCCACGGACCATACAATGGCCTTGCGGGAGGCGTCCGCGGGCGCAACGGCAACGCCGGACAGATCAATGGCTTCCCCGTCTGTGCCGCTTAGGGGTACGCCGGTGATACTGGTAACGGGAATAATGGCGATAGTGATGGTAAAGGTCTGGGTATAGTCTTCGGACGGGCTTGTGCCCTTGCTGATACTGGCAATAAGTTTCAGCGCCCCCCCGGAAGCGGGTTTAAACTTGCCCGGCGCGGTTTCCTCCGCCGTCACTTGGCTGTCCGCCGCCACCGTCCAGAGCGCGCCCCGGTTGGAGGCGTCCGCGGGCTCGACTGTAACGCCGGTTAGGTCAATGACCGTCCCGAGCGTACCGCTTTGGGGTACGCCGGTGATGCCCGTAACCGGCTTATGCTGCTCCGTGATGACAAGCTCAAAGTCCCGCGTAAAGTCCTGGCCAACCGCCAGCCCGTTGGCGATGGCGGCGGTGAGGGTCGCTTTGCCGGCAAGCTGCGGGATGTATGTGTTCCCGTCCACTCCCCGGGCCAGGGCGGTCCGGCCCTCGTCCTTGAGGGTCCAGACTATGGTTTTGTTGGTGGCGTTATCAGGCGCCGCCTTTGCGCCGGACAGGTCAATCGCGACGCCCTGCGCGCCGCCGGTGGGAACGCCGCTAATACCTGTAACCGGCACAAAGGTATTGTCTGGATTGTTAGGATTGTCTGGATTGTTGGGATTGTCTGGATTGTTTGGGTTGTTGGGATTGTCCGGGTCCGTAACAGCCGGAGGGCTGTCAACCGGGTCATCCGTTGGCTGGGGGCACGCCGCGAGCAAGGCGCTCAGGGCGAGGGCCGCGAGCAGGGCGCCGGCCAAGGGCTTCCGCTTTTTCAATTTCTTTTCAATCTTTTCCATAATGCTGCGCATAAAAACTCCTTAGCGCGTAATATCACCGGCTCAAACCGCGCTGAATGACATTCGGCGGACGGAAGTCAAGGTTTGATCCCGGCGGGATACCAGTAAAGGGAACCGGGAACAGCGAAGCGGCGGCCAGGCGCGCGCCGCCCGCTGTTCCCAGGGGAAGCGCCGTCTAGGTCATAGGGGGCCTCCTTTCCACGCCGGAGGGGCGGCGCGGAAAGGCCGTCTCTGGTTAGCGGCGGATAGGCGGCCTTTCCGCGGGGAATAAAAAACGCCGGTTAAGCCCTTGCTGAGGGGCTTAACCGGCGTTCCTAGGGAAACAGGGGTTGGTCTGGAATCGCTATGGGTTACGGGGCAAAGATACCCGGATCGATCCGATCCGATCCGATCCGATCCGATCCGATCCGATCCGATCCGATCCGATCCGATCCGATCCGAATTCACCTGAGGTTTTGATTATGAAACGCCGAAAGCCCTCAAGCGGGAGCGAGGGCCGGTCCAGCCGCGAAGCCCCCAAGGGGTTTAGCGGATGCTGTTTTTCCACCATCATAGTCCCGTCCCCGAAGAAACGGACCGGAAAAGCCAGGTATGGTTAGCGGACAAACGGCTTTTCCAGGTTCTATCCTCGAAACCTAGAAAAATAAGGATCATAGACCAAAGTTTCCTGACTTATGGGACCCTGGAAGCCTTCCCAACGGCTCGCGTCAGTGGCTGCCTTTCCAGAGCCTGCCCGCCTAGGCGGATGCCCAATCACAGTTACGGGTTAGTGGGGGATTTCGCCTTACGGCGGCGCCCCGCTTCCTTTGAAATCTACGCAAGAGAGTATAGCATCGATGCATAGAAGCGTCAAGCGGAATTTTACGGGGCCCGCGGATTGCGAAGCCCCGGTCCGGCGCGGATTTCCGGTACTATAACCCCGCACATCCGCGGACGGTCCGGGTCCGGCGCTTCCCTCCGAATGTCTAGTCGGCGCTCCACTCGTAGAGCGCGGCTACTGAAGGTTCGATGTATAAGTCGCGGTCGGCAAAGGTAAATTTGCCGGTTGCCTCACCCACGTCCTCCGCTTCGCATCCAGCGCTTGTATCCGCTATTAAGGCCGCCCAGCCGAGATAGACTTTGCTTCCCGTCTGATACCCGGTCAAACCGTAGTAATATATCGCGTTAAAATACTTTCCATCGGCGTACATCCAGTTGCTCTCTGCCATATAATCAGCGTCATACTCCACGATGATGACCCCCGCCGCGCCAATTTTAGTATTGAAGTTCACCTCTTCCCCAAAGGGAATCACCGCGCGGATATACCCGTAAACGCCATAGCCTGGAAAAATTTCGTACAAGGCGTCGGCGTTGGTAATATAGATACCATCATCATATCCATTAGGATCCGTCCAATGGGCTACAAATCGGGCAAGGGTGCTTGCGGCAGGACTCGCCGGACTATCGCCCCCGGCGTTCACCGCCTTAATCCAAACGTAGTAGTCCATAGTATTATTCCCGATGTCCTGGGCGGTTATGGCTGCCGTGGTAGTGCTGACTGTCGCAGCCGGGGTTCCAGGAATTGAAGGCACAGCGACGCCGATGCAAGGGGCGTAGTAAACCTTATAGCTGACGGCCCCCTCAACGGCGGTCCATGTAGCGGTTATGGTTCCGCCCTGGTTGACCGGGCTGGTTTGGGTGTTTTGGCTGACAATGGAAAGCGCGGGCTTGTCCGGCGCGGTGGGAGCGGCGGGCGGCGTTCCTAAGGGCTCGCCGGGATCGTCACCGGTAGGCATGGGGCACGCCATGAGGAAGACGCTCAGGGCAAGAACCGGAAAAAGGGACGCTTGCAAATGCTTCAATAGTATGTATGCAATACGCATGAAAAAACTCCTTCCCCTAGACCCGCATAACGGCCCAAGGGCTTGGTTGATCCGGCCCAACCAGGATCGAATACCATTCGACGGGCCCGAAGGCCGCAGGCTGGGCTTGGGGACAAACAAAAAGCCGTCAGGCCCCGCGCATGGGGCCTGACGGCTTACGTTGAGACGCTAGGTTGTCGAGCGCTGTTACAAGGGAAGCAAAGCGAGCGCCCGGATCCGATCCGATCCGATCCGA
>JAITHL010000013.1 GCA_031279975.1 Treponema sp.
CGAAGAGGGGCCCGTTGGAAAAGTATTCGGGATTTTCAAAGATGATCACGTCTTCACGTTCGGGCCGGACGGGGCTGGGAAGCTTCCCCACCCCCGGCAGGAGTTCGGGGCCGTAGATAAGCTTGTTCACAAAGATCCGGTCATCGGGAATCCCCTGCTTCCCCAGGCCCCCCATGAGGGTGTCGATCATCGACCCCGAGGGAATCTGGTAGGCCTGAAAGAGGTACTGGTTGATAAGGAGCACCACCCCGGCGGCCCAGATAAAGGCCTCAAGCCAGTCCACCACCGGGTTTTTTGCCCGCTGCTTTTCTTTTTTGATCCGCCTCTGGGCCCGGCGGCGGGTTAAAAAGGATTCGGTGACGTGTTGCAGTCCGGTAAAAAAGGAATCCCCGGCCCCCGAAGCCTTCCGGGGCGTTGTTTTCGCGCTCATCACCGTCACTATAGCAGACCGGGGCCCGGCAAACAATAGCCTTTCGCGGCCCGTTCCGTTATACTCTAGCCCATGTTCGGCAAAAACCTTGAGATCCTTCCCGAAGACCGGGTCCGGCTTCCGGCGGTCCTGGGCCTTAAACCCGGCCGGTATCTGGCCGTCATCTACGGCCTTGTCGTTCTCGGCATCCTCTTTCTGATCCTCTGCTATCCGGGGCTTTCAAAACCGGGGACCCTCGTTTCGTTCCGGTCCGAACCCTCCGGGGCGGCGATCCGGATCGACGGCGTTACCAGGGGCTTTACCCCCCGCGAGATCTTTGTCCCCCGGGGCTCCCATGAAGTGGAATTCGTCCTTCCCGGCTTTGAGGCGGTCAGGCGTCATCTTGACGCCGGGGGAAGGCTCTTCGGCTCCCTTTTCGTTCCCCGGCGGATCACCCTGGAGGGAACCCTCCGGACCGGGGACCCCGCCGCGGTCCTGGCCCGTTCCGCCCTGGAATATATCCGCTGGTCCGCCGCGGGGGAACCCACCGAAAAAAACCAGGCCCCCCTGTCCCTGTCCGAGGGGGCCTACCGGGCGGGGCCCGCCGCCAGGGACCCCTCGGTCCGGCGAACCCTGCGGAACCTGACCGCCGCTTCCCTCCGTTACGCCTCGAACGGGGCGGCCCTCCGGGACCTTATCCGGGCGGCCTTTTTCGTGGACAACGGGGGGCAAAGCCCCTCGCCCCTGGGCCTCCTGTCCCTTGCCGGGGACGTGGAAACCCTTTTAAGTTATGAGGGGGCCGAAGTTTCCCCCTGGCTCGCGGAACGCTTTCCCGCCGGGGCGGAACGGTACGCCGAACGGCTGGGGGAACTCGCCGGACCCGCCGGCGGCCCGGAATGGATCTGGTCCGAGCCGGACCTTCCCGTTCCCCCGGACCCCCGGGCGCCGCCTTCCCTTACCCTCAAGGGGGTTTCCTTTACCGCCGTCACCGCCCCGGGCGGACAATTCCCCGCGGGACCGGGGAAGGTCATACCCCCGCCGTCTTTTATGATCGCCCGGTCCCCGGTATCCCTGGAAGCCTGGGAAGCGTTTGTCCGGGAAAACCCCTCCTGGGCCGCCGCCAACCGGGACGCCCTGGTAAAGGCGGGCCTCGCGGGGGAAGAGTACCTCCAGCCCGTGGAACACCCCGCCTACCCCGCCCCGGCCGCCTCGGGGATCTCCTGGCACGCCGCCGCCGCCTACTGCCGGTGGCTCGGCGCCGGACTTCCCCCCGCCCTGGCGGGCTGGGAAGTCCGGCTCCCCGCCGAGACGGAATGGGAAGCCGCCCGCCCGCTTTTGGACAGGGAAACGGACACGGACTCAGGCCGCCTCTGGGAATGGTGCGCCGATTTCTGGACCCCCCCGGGGACCCCACCGGGGTTGCCCCTGGAGGTGTCCCTGGGGAGTTCCGCCGCCGCCGCCGAAACCCGACGGCTCCTGGAAACGGCGGCGGAAGCGGCCCGGGAAGCGGGGGACCTCTTCGCCGTCCCCGAACGGTCCGTCCGGGGCGGCTCCTGGGCGAATCCCCCCGGATCGGCGGGCCCCGAAAGCCGGGGGTCCCTGCCGCCTGAAACCGGTTCCCCCTTTGTGGGCTTCCGCCCCGTGATCGTCCCCCCGCGATGGGGGGGCCCCTAAGCGGGGACATCATGGGCGAGGGACGCAAACAGATCGCCGTAAACCGCCGGGCCCGGTTTGATTACGCGGTGGACGAAACCATCGAGTGCGGCATAGAACTTCTGGGAACCGAGGTCAAATCCTTCCGGGACGGCAAGATTTCGTTCCCCGACGCCTGGGCCGAAATCGCCGAGGGCCAGGTCTGGCTCCGGTCCCTCCGGATCGCCGAAAATCCCTTTTCGTCGGTGTTTAACCACGACCCGGACCGGAAAAAGCGGCTCCTCCTTCACCGGGACGAAATCAAACGCCTTACCCGGAAAACCGAGGAAAAGGGCTATACCCTCATCCCCCTGTCGTGTTACTTCAAGAAAAGCCGGGTCAAGGTAGAACAGGGCCACTGCAAAGGAAAGAAACAGTACGACAAACGGGCGGACATCCGGGAACGGGACGTCAAGCGGGAAATTTCCAGGGAATTCCGGGGCAAACTGTCCTGACTCTTTTTAACCGCTGGGACCCCAACCGAGCCCTCGGGCGAAGGTTCCCCTCTTGATGAAAACAGATAAAACGCGGATGAGCACTGATGAAGACGAATGGGAATGACACGAATGATCACGAATACGATTTTTTGTTCAACAATGGATGCGGTAAACAACAGGTAGTAACCAATACTGATCGCTTCTTCCTGTTAACCCGCAAATTTCGGGAAGAGGTTGTACCCTTTGGCGGGGTTGTTTGCCCCTTCGGAAACAATTAATTCTATTTCCTTTTTGGACAATTCTTCTGGCGTTGCGTCCTCGCTGGACCAAATGACTTCTTTGCGGACAGTAAAATCTTGCATCTCTTCAGGTTTAAAATCACGCTGGATATATTCCTCGTCCCCACTGCCGAAATACGTCATAAAGCTTTCGGAGGAATCCCTTCCAACGTAAATCTTCCCATTGGGATAGGTGATTTTGTAGATGACTTTCATAATACACCTCCTGTGGTTTTGGGGTTTCTACCAGTCGATAATATCAATGTAACATTCACCACCACCGCCATTCCGCTTGACCGTAACATAAACCCTTACATAGTCTGGAAAGTATGAACCAAACGAAGGTCTAAAACACTCTTTCGGCATATCCCGCGCAAAATCATGATTGCTAATAATGTCTACCAAACTGTCATGGTAATAGAAAATATATTCTTTTCCTGATGGTTTGTAGGCAAATTGTGCAAGAAACGCCATTTTAGTTCCAACCGCAAGGTCACCCGAAAGTACGCCTTGACATAAATCACCATACGAGATTTCCTTGTATTGGGATCGGTTCAAGCCATTCGGATTTTGCCTTTTTTCAACTATCGGATCCACAACTTTTCTCTCTGCCAGCCAGGTGTCTATTCTTTTCTTAGCAGCCTGCATTTGCCAAATACGCCTGTCAATCTCCTCATGATCTTCGGGCGGCGCCAGCTTCTTTGCATTTTCATAATCATTGATCGCAAGATCATAATACTCCGCTGCCCGCTTGTTTTCGGCAACAAAGACAATCCCATTACCGCCACGCCACCAATCCTCCCCCAGTCTTAAATACACATCACCTCTATTCCAATAAGCCTGCCAATAATCAGGATCAATCTCCAGGGCTTTGGTATAATCGGCTATTACCTCTTTTATTCTCTCAGAATTACGAAGATTGCCATCGGACTTCTCCTTGAGGTATTCAAATACAAGCAAACCGCGCATCATATAAGAAGCGCACATCATATAAGTACCGGCATCAGGCGGGGTTAGTTCAATTACCTTGTTAAAATCCGCCAAAGCGTTATTCCAAAATTTTATATGAAAAAAAAGATCTCCTCGATTATAATTAGCAATGCCGCGATTAAAGTAGGCAGCTGTATCATCAGTTTTTAGGTCTATCGCTTTGGTGTAGTCTGATATTGCTTTTTCCCACTCTTTAGTTTCCACATATCCATTTCCTCGCTTAAAGTAAGCAGCCGCATAATCAGTTTTTAGTGCTATCGCTTTGGTGTAGTCTGATACCGCTTTTTTCCACTCTCTAGTTTCCATATATCCATTTCCTCGGTTAAAGTAGTCTTCGGCGGTGCCTCCCTTTATTTCAGTTATTTCATCCCTGGTTTGAGCGTCATCCTCGTCGCCTAAAGTTGCTAAAGTTGCAAAACTCAACAAAAGACATCCGGATAATACCAAAACAAGCGTCAGCGAAAAAAGAACGCAACTAAGTAAAACTGCTTTTTTCAGTCTCGTATTCATTCTCTTTCTCCTTCATGTGGAATTTTTGTTCCATAATTGTTCCGCCTTCAAAGGCAGGTTATTCATAGCCGGGTAATCTTTGTTGATACACCCGGCGTTTTACCTGTTTTTTGTCTTCACGTATTTGGCATCAACTTGATTGATAGCAAAGCGCGTTTACACAGGTATCCTCGTACTTGGTTCCGGGGTACACCTCCTTTATTTCCAAAAACAGTACGCTGGAACCATTGGAAAGTAAACCATCCACATTTAAGGGCTGGAAATGCGGAGTATCCCGCAATTCAACGGTTCTTGACTGTCTCCGTTCGTTGTAAATGCGCAGTTGCTTTATTCGAGCATTTTCCCGGTACAAATACGGCTTTTCATACGAGACAAATCCAGAAGAAATAAGAAGGGCATTGCCAAAACCGGGTGGAAGCGTTAACGTAAGGGTTTCGCCAATACCCGTGCCGGCGGCGCCTTCAACCCAGCATTCCCCGATTGTTTTTCCCATCTTGTTGGTGGAAAAAACATTTTTCCCTTCCGTTAAAATGGACGTTGCTTTTACCCAGTTGGTATTTGCCCCTGAAAAAATCCAGTTGCCGACTAGCGGCGCGACGACGCCATCCGTAAAATAGGGAGCGGAATTTCCATTGTACACAAAGAGAGGCCCGTCACCCGAAATCGTTCGTAATAATAAAACCTTTTCTGTTTTACCGTTGAAGGAAATGTTGAGGAAGTCGATGCCGCTGTCGTTGTATGCCTCATAGTTTCCGTTAATCTGCAAGCCCGGCGGTACAAGCTGCCCCAGAGTTTCGGCGGTTGACGTAACGGTGTTTACCAGGGATTTTGCGTCCGCTGAAACACTATCCGTATCTTGTACCGCGTCTTTTACCCCTGCCACAGCGCCCTTGATAATTCCCTGGGTAGCGCCCCTGGCCATATCGCTTATCACGTCCCCATCGGTGACAGTCTCTACCACCGTTTTGGTTACACTCACCGCTTTGTTGAGTACGATGAGCGGCCAGATAAACACAATTCCAACAGTCACCACAAATACACCCAAAAAGCCAATGACTAACCATTTAATCACACCCGCGGCGCCGCTCCCCGCTTTTTTCTGTTCCCCAGCCATTTTCATCCTCCATAGCGTTATATAGCTGTGTCAAAATGATACACCACCTCGTACATTCCCTCCGGACATCCCGAAATTCCCATACTCGTTTCTCATTTAATAAAATATGCACAATTAGTTCACTATAATGTATATATAGTGAATTAGTCAAGCGGAAAAAAGAGGGTATCGTTACCCAAAAGGTAATCCTTTAGGAACGCATGACGGGTATTCGGGAAGTGTTGGCGGCCAATATCAGGGAAAACCGCCGTAAATTGGGCTTAACTCAGGAACAGTTTGCGGAAAAAGCAGGGGTTTCCACCCATTACATTGCTTTGATCGAAACCTGCAACAAATACCCCAAGCCGGAAATGCTGGAACGGCTGTCGGCGGCTCTTGAGGTAGAGCCGCTCGATCTCTTTAACGCCGCCGCCCCATCCACCGAATCCCTGGAACGGCTCATCCGCCAGGGTATAAGCGACTTAAAGGAGGAAATCAGCAAAATGAAAAAAGAAGTTGTAAAAGCTTTTGAAAAAGCCGCCTACACAAAAAAACATCGTCAATGATATTAATTTGTACAGTGAGGCTGTTCCAAAACTTCAGTTTTTGGAACAGCTACCTTAAAAATTCGCAGTTTTGTAGGTTGCGCAATCCAAAGGATTGCAGCGCCGAAAAACTGCAAGAGCCTGTGACAAAACAACCGGTTTTGGAACAGGCTCCAGTATTTAACCACGAACCACGCGAACAGAACGAACTTTTTGACAAATGTTTCAGCTGTTTTTGTCATTTAGTTCTTTTTTTTAATCGCGCCGGGTAAGACGCCAGGAATGTGGCGGCGGTTACCCTCGTATACTATTGTTTTTTTATTTTACATTCTCCCATTATTGGACTTGTTCGGAAACCCGGTTGGTTCCCTCACAAGTCTTGTGGTCTCTCGCCCTACACCGTTTTTTACGCATAACATGGTCTTTCTCCTATCTCGTTTTTTCTGCTTCTTAAAACCTTCAATTCTCCCAAGAAATCAACTGGCTCATAGTGTTTATTTTCCATATATATTCAAAGGCGAAATTACGGCTTGGAACCCATACATCAAACCGCTGAGGAGGGCGCGTTTCCCCGCCTCATTCAAAAAAATTCTGCCTTTTGTCCGCTCAAAAAGACGCGCCCCCAGCTCATCTTCCAGTTTTTGAAGGGCGGCGCTTAAAGAAGGCTGTGAGATATAGATTTTTTCCGCCGCCCGCGACAGGGACTCGCACTCGGCAATGGCTTTGAATTGGGCAAGCTGGGTCAGTTCCATTGTTCCCCAAAGGTAGTATACCTTATAGTTTTTGTCTATAGGTCTATAGAAAAAAAGTATTTTACCTAGAGCCGCATTTGCCCCTATTATCAAAATGCAAGGAGAACCTAATGGAAAGTATTTTTTTGAGGGGGGTGAAAGCCGCCGCTAATTTTACGGGGACGGCATTCGTCAATACGCTGGTAAAGGACGCTGAGGACGTGTATAACTGCCGCGTCTACCATGTGGAATTTGAAGCGGGGGCGCGGAACTTTTGGCACAAGCACAGCGCGGGACAGATTTTGCTCGTAACGGCCGGCACGGGCTATTATCAGGAGCGGGGGAAACCGGCGCGGGTTTTGCATTACGGCGATGTGGTGGAAATCCCGCCTGATGTTGAACACTGGCACGGAGCCGCGGAGGGCAACCGTTTTACGCATATCGCCGTAAATCCCAACACGCACAAAGGCGAGGTGGCGTGGCTTGCCCCGGTAACGGATGCGGAATACAAGGAGGCGGCGCAATGAAAAAATTACTCGTTTTTGTATTAGCCCTTTCATGTGCGTTGACCGTCTGCGCCCAGAGCGGGACCGGCAACACACAAAGCGGCGGTAAAGGAGCGGATAAGGTGTTAGTCGTATATTTTTCCTGTACGGGAACAACAAAAACAATCGCGGGATATATTGCCGGAAAGACGGGCGGAACGCTTTACGGAATCGTCCCCGAAACGCCGTATACTTCCGCAGACCTTAATTACAACAACAGCGGCAGCCGCGCCAACCGGGAACAGAACAACCCGTCCGCCCGTCCCGCAATTAAAGGGCGCGTGGAAAATATGGCGCGGTATGATGTCATCTTCATCGGTTATCCTATCTGGTGGGGGAAAGCGCCAAAAATCATTTTTACGTTTCTTGAAAGTTACAATCTTTCAGGAAAGACCATTGTTCCATTTTGCACCAGCGGCAGCAGCGGGAAAGGATCGAGCGATACCGATTTACATTCCCTGATCCCCGCCGCGCATTGGAAGGACGGCAGGCGTTTTTCCGCCGGAGCGCGTAACGATGTGAACGCATGGATTGATACGCTGAACATTACAACAGGAG
>JAITHL010000118.1 GCA_031279975.1 Treponema sp.
GACACAAAAGCACGGCCCAAAGCAAGGGGTATGAGGTGAAAACACGGGCGGCGCTCGCGCCGCTGGGAAAGTGCCCAATGAAAAGGCGCGGGGCGGGGCGGGCGTGAGGACTAGCCCGCCCTGTCCCGCCCCGACCGGCAGTAAGGTTGTTGCTTACGCAACAATTTTAAGAGGGCGGGATGGGAGTCCAAAAAACCTCTCGTCGTGGTACACCGAACTCCTATTCGCGGTAGCGCCGTCTCGACGGCACCCCGCATTTGTTTTTTCGGCGGCCGGTTTGAGTTATTCTCCCAACCGAGGTCTTCCCTTTCGGGACGTTCCCTCCCGTTTTGCTTAAACCGGCTCCGGCTCCCTAATCCCGTCAGACTAAGGATACCACTTCTCTCATAAAGCATAAATTCTTCCAAGCTATCTGGCGAAGCCGGATAGGGCCGCAGGGCCCCACGGCGGCCCTTGAAAAATCTTCCCATACCCCGTCCTGTATTTGACACTTTTTCAAAAATTGGTATATAGTTAGAGCGGTTACCATGGGTATCAAAGGGGGTCCGGTGGCGCCGGTTCATGGGTATAAGCGGTTTGAAAATAAACTGGTCCTAAGAATAAAAGAATCCCTCTGTTCCCTGTTCAAGCGGTTCAGCGTTTGGGGCCGCGCCGCCGGGCGGTTTCTCACCCAGCCGTATACCCTGGTTTTGGTTCCCCATTCCCCCCGGCGGGTATATAATTTCCCCGTTACCCCCCTTTTCTGCGGCTGCGTCCTGCTGGTTTTGGCGGGAATGGCGGGCGCTTTTATATGGTACGGTTTTTCCTATAACAACGCCCGGCGGTCATTGGCCGCCATGGACAGCCGCTTGCAAGACGCCGAGGCCGGCCTGGACCAGATGCGGGATGCGATAACCCATCTGCTGCGGCAGACCAGGAGTTTCCAGTCGGTCTTTGCAAACACCCTTTCCGCCTTGGGCCTTAAATCCGCGGCGGCTTCCCCCGCCGCCGGGGACCTGGCAGCCTTTTTTGCTGCGCAAGAAAGCGCCGGGGGAAGGCTCCGGGAAGTTACGGACATCCGCAATCTGGCGGAGTACCTTGCGTCGGCCCAGGAGCCGGTGAAAGAGATCGGTTCGCTCTTTGCGTCCCAACGCGCCCTGTTGACGGAGATACCCAATATTTCGCCGGTGCAAGGGGGCATTGGGCATGTGACCACATATTTCGGCCAGAATATCAACCCCTTTACCGGCCAGTACTACCTCCACAGGGGAATAGATATTTCCACCTACCGCCAGGGGGACCCGGTAGTCGCCACCGCGGACGGCCAGGCCGTAACGTTGGATTACGATCACAACGGGTTGGGGAACTATATTATCATTAAACATAAACACGGCTTTTATACCCGCTACGCCCACCTCCTCTCCTTTACCGTTACCAGGGGACAGCGGGTGCGGCAGGGGGAAATTATCGGCCGTATCGGCAATACCGGCCTGTCCACCGGCCCCCATGTGCATTATGAGGTCCACCTCGGAGCTGACGCGGTAGACCCCTATAAGTACCTCAATAACCTCAGCCTCCGTTCCGGTTCAGACGGAACCAACTGGTAGTTGTCCATGTTCTGGTATAAACGGCGCGGCGATTTTTCCCTCAATACTATCATCGGTCCCAATACATCAGTGTACGGGGATATAGAAACCGGCGGGTTTACCCGGATTGACGGGAACCTGCGGGGCAACCTGCGCGCCGGGGGCGGCGTGGTGCTGGGGGAAACCGCCCGTATCCGGGGCTGGATACGGGGAAGCGCCGTAACCATTGGCGGGGTGGTATACGGCAACGTCCTCGCCTCGGAGCGGGTTGTCGTATTAGCCACCGGCCTGGTGCTGGGGGACATTGTTACCCGGCGCATACAGGCCGGCGAGGGCTGCCTGATCCACGGGCGGATTATGGTTTGTTCCGATGAGGAGGTCTGGCGCCAAAGGGCCGGCCAATACCGGGACGCCGCGATTCCCCAATCCCCCCTGTCTGGTTTTCCCGCCCGGCAGGGAGTTTCCCCAAATGCCCATGGCTAAGATCGATATTCCCGGCGGCCTCAAAGCCTTTTTGCACCCCGCCGCCTATGGGGGGGCGGTAAAACCGGAAGCGAAAAAAACAAAGCAGAACCGGGCCGGGACGGCGCCGCGGAAAACGTCCTTCTCCAGGGTTTTGGAAGGCCGGATGCGGGAAACCGAAGCCCCGGCGCCGCTTCCCCTGGACCGGGAAGCGCTCCAAACCCTGCTTGACGAGGTCCATAGCGCCGGCGACGCCCTGAAACACCGGCCCTTCCCCAATGAAATTAAACGGTATAAACAGGCGGTAAGCGATTTTCTGCGCCATGTGGTGGAAAACAGTTATGCCCTCACGGAACAGACCAGCGGGATCAACCTATTAAAACGAAAAAAATACACCCTTATCCAGGTGCTGGATCATAAACTGGAACAGTTAGCCGCGGGAATTTTAGCCGGGCAAACAGCCCAGATCGAACTGCTGGCGCGGATTGATGAAATATCCGGATTGCTGGTGGATTTATTAGAATAGGAGCCTATGATAGCTATATCCGGCCCGTATGATCCGGGCAATGAGGACCTGGAAGATATTGCCGCCCTAGAGGATAATCCCGCCGATAGGGTTGAACAAACCGTAATTATCGCCGCCGGTGAAGGCATCGGGGCCTTGCATCCCGATACGCCGGTTTACCGGCTCAGGCTTTCCTATTCCAATGAAACCTTCCTGGCGGTGTACCCGGAAGAAGCCCTGGCGCCGGGAATAACCGTGGTGGTTCCCACCCGGTACGGCCAGGACCTTGCCCAGCTTATCGGCCCTATCCGGCGGAACGGCGCCCAGGTCTTTTCCGAAATAACCCGGATAGAACGGCCCGCGTCCAGAGAAGACCTGGATAAGGCCCAGACTAACAGCCGGCTGGAAGCGGAAGCCTTTACCCTTTGCAAACAAAAAATCGAAACCCACCGTTTGGAAATGAAACTGGTTTCGGTCCACTACCTCCTGGAAGAGCCTAAGATACTGTTCTTTTTTACCGCGGAAACCCGGGTGGATTTCCGGGAACTGGTAAAAGACCTGGTCAACATATTTAAGAGCCGGATTGAGCTGCGGCAGATAGGGGTCCGGGATGAAGCCCGGGTGGTGGGCGGCTTGGGCGTCTGCGGGCGGGGCTATTGCTGCCATGCGGTTTCGGATAAGCTCAAACCGGTCTCCATTAAAATGGCGAAGGATCAAAACCTATCCCTCAATTCTATGAAAATTTCCGGCCCCTGCGGACGCCTGCTCTGCTGCCTTGCCTATGAACATGCCTTTTACAGTGAACAGCGGAAGATGACCCCCCCGGAGGGCTGTAGAATCACCTACGACGGCTTGGCTTGGAAAATTGTAGAGGTCAATGTGGTAGGGGGGACTATACTTATGGCGGCGGAAGACGGAAGGCAGATACGGCTTCCCTCCTCCCGGTTTGAAAAAATCGACGGACGCTGGCAGGCCGAATAATCCGGCAACCGCCTTTTAGTCAGCGGTCTGATTTAACAATGGCGCAGATACGGGCGGCCATCTTATCCAAGGGAACCTGTTCCATCACATGGCCCAGCTCATGGGCAACCCGCGGCATACCGTACACCACCGCGGAGGCTTCGTCCTGGCCGAGGGTTATCCCCCCTTCCTGATAAATCGCCCCAAGCTGTTCCGCCCCGTCCCGGCCCATGCCGGTCATAATCACCCCCAGGGCGCGGTTGGTATAGGCCTTTGCCACTGAAGCAAAGAGCACGTCCGCCGAAGGGCGGTGGCCGCTTACCGCCGGCGCGTCGGAAAGGCGGGCGACCGCCGCCAGGGACTTCCGTTCTATCTCAAGATGCTTATTACCCTGGGCTATGAGTATACGGCCCGGACGGATCAGGTCCCCTTCCTCGGCTTCCTTTACCTCCAACGGGCAGAGGCGGTCCAGGCTTTTGGCAAATTCATTGGTAAAGCCCGCGGGCATGTGCTGAACCACCACAATGGGCGCCTTGAGGTCCGCGTCCAGCTTGGCAAAGACCCCCCGCAGCGCGTCGGGGCCGCCGGTGGATATGCCGATGGCGATAATCTCGATCTTCCCTGGTTTGCGAAGCGGCGCAGGCGGCGTTTTGGGCGCCTGCGCGGGGAAGGCAATGGGGGGCTTGGCCAGCGGGCCTGCCGGGGGGCTATGGGCCGGGGCGTTTTCAGACTTTTGGCTATGAGCAAGTTCCGCCGGGGAAAGGGTCTTTTTCCCCTGCCGCCGCCGGTAATTACCGCCGTACCCCAGGAGCATACTGGTTAAGGTATCCTTCACCATGTGGATATCCTCGGATACGGAGCCTGAGGGTTTCTGAATAAAATCCGAGGCTCCGAGCGCAAGGGCTTCCATGGTTATCTCCGCGCCCCGGCGGGCTATGGAGGAGAGTATGATAACCGGTATCGTGATGCCCAGTTTCTTCCGCTCCTTGAGGAATTCGACGCCGTTCATTTCAGGCATTTCCAGGTCCAGCACTATCACATCGGGATTCACCCGGGGGATTTTTTGCAGGGCAAATTTCCCGTTCATGGCCCTTTCGGCCACCGCGAGCCCTGGAGTCGCCTCAACCATTTTAGAAAGCAGGTTGCGCATCAACGCGGAATCATCAACAATTAAAACCGATACCTCATCAGCCACCATCCGGCTCCTTCTTCAACAAGATAGGACGAGCCGTCCGCGAAACCCGCTTGATTTTGCGGACGGATTCGCGTCTTCCCGGCGGGCTTCCCGCCGGGAACCGCTTCCTTAGGGCAACGCTGATTGCCTTGATGCCGGACCTCCGGTCCGCAGCCAGCCTTGCCCCCGAACCTATGGTTCGATGTATTTGCTTCGCCATGTTATACACGGCGCTTCATTACGCAAATGCGGGTAAGAGGCGCTGATTTCGGACTATAGTCCGCATCCTCTCTTGGATATAACCAGCGCCGCCCTAGGGTAACGCTGATTAACTTGACGCTAATCAGCGTTACCCTCTGCATTTGCTCATTTCATTACGCAAATGCGGGTAAGATACACTGATTAAATCCTCGATTGGATTTAAT
>JAITHL010000123.1 GCA_031279975.1 Treponema sp.
TGGCGGGATGGGAGTCCTTGTTACAGGCCTCTTGACATAAAACATAGGAGTTTTGCCGGAGGCAAAACTCCTGGGCGGATAGAGTTTGCGCGGAGCGCAAACTCTCAAGCCAAAGCCGCTCTGCGGCTTTGGCAGCCCCCGCAGAGGGGGTAGGGCGCAACGAAGCGCGCCCGTAGGGGTCGTACCCCCAGGGGTACGCGACTTCCCCTTTCCTCATTTCTTAAGTTGTTGACAGTGCGCGACTTCCCCCTTAACCGGTTACTGGAGACTCGTTTAACAGGCCCTCAAGCCGTTTCCAGATAGCTTCATATTCTAGATTATCCGCCTGTTCCCGGAGCCAGGCCACCAGATCATTGCCGGATGTATAGTTGTACTGTTCCAGTTCTTTTAACAGGTGTTCCATCAGGCTTGCCTTATAAGCCTTACAAGCGCCGGCAAGTTTTTGCAGCAAAACCATATCCGGCGCTTCGGCTTGCGGCTTGGGTTCCTCCTGTTGCCCCGCAAGACGCTGGAGAGCCTCCCGGAGGTTTTGCGCCAAGGCCGCCGCCTCTTCAATCAAAGCGCCGTTGTGGGTTTCAACATACTGAAGTTCCCCGTTCCGGGCGGCGAGTTCCAGGGCCTCCGCCTTTTCCGCCGTCCCATCGGCGCAGATACCATAGGTAGACCCCTTCAATCCATGAACGGTAATAGCATATTCCCGCAAAGTTTCCGGGGAAAAAGGCCGCCCGGTTAAACGCCGGAGTTTTTCCAGCAAGGCCGGGATATGAACACCGTAGGAACGGAGCACCTCCAGATAGGCTTCTTCCCGGTACTGCCGCTTCCCCTTTTCCAGATCAACGCCCGGAACCAGAACCCCGTCCAGCAGGCCCTTCCGCTCTGTTTCAGCGGCCCCTTTTTGCAGCTGCTTTTCCCGGGGAATCCAGGCCCGCATAATGGCGTTGAGTTTGGCGGTTTCTATGGGCTTGGCAAGATAGGCGTTAAATCCCTTCTCCAAATAGAGGTTCTTTACGCCAAGAACCGCATTGGCGGTCAGAACAACGATGGGAACTTGCCGCCGTGTATGCCCCGGCTGTTGTTCCCATTCCCGGATGGCGGCGGCGGTCCTAATGCCGTCCATATCGGGCATCATGTGGTCCATAAAAATAAGGTCGTATTCCCGCCGCTTCACCAGTTCAAGGGCTTCGGCGCCGCTTAAACAGGTGTCCACCGCGGCCTGATAGGGCGCCAGAAAACCGCCGGCCACCTTGATATTGGTCGGAATATCATCCACCACGAGAATCCGCGCATCCGGGGCGGTAAAAAACCGCTCAAGCTCTGGTTCCCCGGTTTTCCCGCCCAGGGGGGAGGGTTCCCGGTTCAATAGACTGGCAATGGTATCCGCATACACGGGCATGGGGAGGACCGCCGTGTTTTCCGGAACCGGCGTTTCTTCCAGGCCCGCCAGGAGCGCCAGGCGGGTTGTAAGATTCCTGTCTTGGATCAGCTTCCGGGCCGCTTCCAAAAGGGGGGGCGAAACAAAGGCAAAGTAATACGCGGTTCCGCCGGCGGGCGCGGGGCCGGCTAATTCTTGGAGAAATTCTTCAGCGCCCGCGACGGCAGTGAAGGGAACGTCAAGGCTATACAGGGCGGCCTGGATAGACCCGGCGTAAGCGGTCCGGTGTTCGTATACCAGGACCTTCTTGGATTGCGGGTCCTGGGCCGCCGCGAAGGGTTCATCATCACCGGGGATGCGCCGCTGCGGAAAAACCGCGGTAAACACCGAACCCTGACCGTACCGGCTGGTTACCCAAACCGTTCCGCCCATGGCGCGGCATATCCTCCGGGTAAGCGCTAACCCCATGCCGGTCCCTTCGATACTTGTATTCCGCGCCCGGTCCAGCCGGACAAAATCGCCGAAGAGCCTGTTCCTATCCGCTTCTTTAATGCCGATGCCGGTGTCTGAAACCTCCAGGCGCAGCATAAGCCGCTGCTTTGGGTCCCCTGAAGGCTCCTGGGAAACCTTCAGCGCGATAGAACCCTGGGGGGTAAACTTAACGGCGTTGGAAAGCAGGTGCAGGAGGACCTGGCGGATACGCGCCTCGTCGCCCAGCAAATGGGCCGGGAGCGACGCGTCCACCGTAACCATAAATAAAATGGCTTTATTGGTTATCCGGGCCCGGGCCGCATGGATCGCCCCATGGAGGACCGCGGCCAGCGCATAGGGCGCCTCCACTATCCGCAGGCTCCCGGCTTCAAGTTTAGAAAAATCCATCACATCGTTGATCAGGGTAAGCAGGTTGTTCCCCGCGTGTTTAATCTTCCGCGCGCAATCAAGGATTTCCGGGAAGCTGTTCGACCGGACGGCCATCTCGCTCATGCCGATAATGGCGTTCAGGGGGGTGCGTATTTCATGGCTGATCTGGGCAAGGAAACGGCTTTTGGCCGCGCCGGCCTCATAGGCCCGTACCGCTTCCCGGCGGAAACGCCTCAGACAGATCAGGGTGCTGAGGAATACCGCGAATATCGATAGTATCTGCATCAGTATTTCAATTTTTTGGCGGCTGTTCAGTACCAGGGCGAGGGAATCGCGCAGGGTCAGGGGCATGACCGCGGCGATATACCAGCCCAGGGCCGGGATCGCCCCCACCCCAACTTCCCCCTGAGCGGTATTGAACAGGCGGATTTCCCCCGCGCTGCTTTCCTGGCCCTCCCGCGCCCAGGCCAATAGCTGCTCCCCCAGGCCGCCCAGATGGGTATTAATGGTTTCCTTCCGGGCCGCCAAACCCGCATCCCAGGCGCAGGTTATTTCCCCGGCCTTATTGAAAAAATAGAGCGAGCCCCTGCCGGCCTCGTCCCCGTAGTAGGCGGCGTTAAAAGCAAAAAGGTCCATGCTGGTTCCCAAGATTCCCAGGGGCTTTTGCTGATCATAGACCGGAACATTGATCCAAATGTTGGTCATGTTCAGTTCCGCGTTGTAGTTGATATTAAAGTTATACCGCTCTGTTTCATAGAGGGTCATGGTATACCAGTAGGTTTCAGGATCATCCGGGTCCACGGTGTACTTATAGCCGCCGTCAAAATAGAACGCCTTATCCACATCGGTAACCCAAAAAACCGAATGGGACGCAAAGGCCCGGCGGTATCCGTCAATTTCCTCCAGGGCTGTTTTTTGCAGGGGCATATCCCCGGGATTCTGAAAATACCGCTTTATCAGGGGGGAATCGGCCATTTTAAGGGCCAGGGCAACCTCGTTGTTCATGGAGGATTCCAGCCGTACTTTGGCCATCTCAAGCATCCGGATCAGTTCATCCCCCGCGCTGAGGCGGACAAACTGCCGCATGGAAAGGATAAAGGCCATGCTCCCGCCGATCAGAATAATCGATAAAAAACCATAGAAAAGAAGATTGTACCGCCAGGTTATTGGGGGCCGGCCTTCCGCTGGTTTTTTTAGTTTTTTCGCTTCCGTAAACCATCCGGTACGTTTTCCTTCCATAAAAACGGCCCGGTTATCCATTTGCCGCGGTATGCGTAAGCCTATCCCGGATGGCGTCATATTCCAAATTATCCGCCTGTTCCCGCAGCCAGCTTACCAATTCCCCCCCCGATGCATAGGTATACTTTTCCAATTCCTTTAGTAGTTCCTCCATAGTGCTTGCCTTGTAATGTTTACATGCCTCAGCCAGTTTTTGCAGCAGCCCCGGATCGGGCGCGGCGGCCTGGGGCTTTTCCTCGTCCCCCGGGGTAATCTGTTCCAAAAGCCCGCCCAAATTCTTCAGCAGGGTTTCAACATTTTCAAAAAAGGAATTATTCACGGTTTCAATAAAGTCCAGGTCCCCCCGCCGGGCCGCGTGTTCCAGGGCCTCCGCCTGTTTTGCCACCCGGTCCGCGCAGATACCGTAGGTCGCCCCCTTAACGCCGTGGACCAGCGTGGTATACTCCCCCAAGGTCTCCGGTGAAAACGGCGTTTCTTTGGCCAGGGACCGCAGTTTTTCCAGCAGCGCCGGAGTATGGAGGTAATAGGAACGGAGCACCTCCCGGTAGGCGCCCTCCTGGTACCGCTGTTTCCCCGCGATAAGATCGATACCCTCCGCCTCAAAGGATTCCAATCCGTCGGTATGATCCTCATGGGCCGCGGCCTCCTTCCGCAGGGGGAGCTGTTTTTCCTGGGGAATCCAGCGCTTCATAATTTCATTTAATTTTATTACTTCTATCGGTTTAGCAAGGTAATCGTTAAACCCGTTTTCCAAAAACATTTCCCGCATTCCCGACACCGCATTGGCGGTAAGGGCGATAATGGGCATGGTTCCGCCCTTGAGGCCCTTTTGGGCATGCCGTTCCTTTTCCCATTCCCGGATGGCCGCGACCGTCTCAATGCCGTCCATTTCGGGCATCATGTGATCCATGAAGATGAGATCGTATTCCCGCCGTTTCACCAGGGAGATGGCCTCAACGCCGTTTAAGCAGGCGTCCACCTGGACCGTAAAGGGTTCCAGCAGCCCTTCCGCTACCTTCAGGTTGGTGGGAATATCATCCACCAGCAAAATCCGCGCTTCCGGGGCGGTAAAGCCGATATCCGTATCTTCCCGCCGCTGCACCATGGCGTTCCCGTTAAGCACATTGGCAATGGAAACCGCGTATGCGGGCATGGGGATAACCAAAACCTGCTCTGGGGAGGAGAGTTTTTTCTGATCCGCCAGGAGTACCAGGACGGTTTTCAAGGACCGTTCCCGGATCAACAGCCGGGAGCGTTCCAGAATGCGTTCTGAAATAAAGGCAAAGGTATAGGCGCCGTAGGAAAGTTTATCCAGAAATTCATTGGTATCCGGGCTGAGGGTTACCGGCGCCCCAAGATCAATGAGGGTTTCCAAAATCGATTCCACATATCCGGGCCGGTGGTCGTAAAAGAGTATTGTTTTGGACGCCGGATGCTTCACCGCCGCAAGGGGTTCTTCCTGGATAACGCCCTGGGGCACCAGGGCTTTGAACATCGAGCCCTTGCCGTATACGCTGGCCACCTGGATATCCCCCCCCATGCACCGGCAGAGGCTGCGGGTAATGGCCAAACCCAATCCCGTTCCTTCGATGCTCTTATTGCGCGTCAGGTCCAGGCGGACAAAGTCGTTAAAAAGATGGCTCATGTCCTCTTTTTTAATGCCGATGCCCGTATCGGAAACCTCCATGCCCAGGAGCAGCTCCCCTGGCGCTTCCCCGGCCCCGCCGTCGTGTTGAGCCCCCTTGGGGTCTTGAGCGGCCTGGAGGTCCGTAATGCGCAGCTGGATAAATCCCCGCTGGGTATACTTGGCGGCGTTGGAAAGCAGGTTGAGGAGTATCTGCCGGATGCGCACCTCGTCGCCGAGGAGCCGGTCCGGCAGGCCCGCCGACACATTGGCGATAAACAAAATGGGCTTGTCGGTAAGGCGAAACCGCGCCACGTTGATAACATCGTTCAACAGGGAGGCGAGGGAATAGGGAACCGGCGAGATTTGCAGGCTTCCGGTTTCAATTTTGGCAAAGTCCAAAATATCGTTGATCAGGGAGAGGAGGTTATGCCCCGCTTGTTTAATCCCCCCCACATATTCAACCATCTTGGGAACCGTGTCGGAGCGCAGGGCCAGCTCCCCCATGCCGATAATAGCGTTCATGGGGGTGCGGATTTCATGGCTTATCTGGGACAGGAAGCGGCTTTTCGCCATACTAGCTTCCCGCGCGTGAATGGCTTCCCGCTGAAAACGCGCCAGGCCGATAATGCCGCCGGCAAATACCGCGGCCATGGAAAGGACCTGGACGAGCATAAGGATATTCACGAGGCTCCAGGTCCGTATAATCGTGGTATCCTGTATATCAACGCCGACAAGGGCCGCCACCCTTCCCTGCCGGTCAAACAGGGGGGAGTAGCCGGAGACAATATTTTTCCAGCTGGGATCATAGATGCCGAAGGGGGAGGCGGCGGGCGCGCCCTGTTCCCACGCGGGAAGCGTCCAGGGCGCCGCGGCCAGATCAACGAGCGGGGTATCCAGGCCGACCCGGGTTTTTTCATTAAAATCATTATCCACGATGTACTGGAGGCGGTCCCCCTGCCGGCGCATGATGTAGATGTACAGAACGCCGGTTTCTTGGGAAAAGGCAAAGAGCCTGGTCCGCAATGCCTGATAGGAGGGCTTTTGCATATCCTCCCTCCGGCGGTACTGCTCCAACTCCTCCGCGGAAACCAGCGCGGCCCCCCGTTTGCCCACCTCTATCAAGCGCTGGGTAATATGATATTCCATATCTTTCATAAAGGACCTGACGGCCCCATAGGTATAGAAGGAGACGCAAAACACCGCCGCAAAGGACAGGCAGAAGCAAATCAAAATACTATTACGGGTTATAAACTGTTTATAATGCATAGTTACTACACGAGGGCGGATACGTGTTTTCCCGTCCTCACCTAATGGAATGCAGCAGTTTGTCGATTTTTTCGATAACCAGATTGTACTCCAGCTTTGCGGCGCACTTACTAATCTCGGCGATTTCCGTATCGACGCTCAGGCTGTAATGGGCCTCCATGAGCTCGTTGCTGAGGTCCTCAACCCGGGCGGTCTTCCCCTGCTTGCAGGCCGAATCCAGAAGGTTGAGCTTGCGGAGCAGCACATCCCTGGTTATTTTCGCCGGGGCCGTCTTAAAAATGGCGTAAATTTTTTCCAGCAGCACCTTGGGGGCCGCCGGTTTCACCGCAAAATCCTTGGCCCCGGCTTTCTGGGCCTGGATAATGACCTCCGCCTTGCCGTGGGAACTCACCACAATAACCGGAATATGATAAAAGGAGGGATTATTTTGCAGGAGGGTCAAAAAATCCAGGCCGGATATGCCGGGCATTTCCATGTCAAGGAGTATCATATCTATTTCGGTGGTATTCAATATGGTCATGGCAATATCGGTGGATTTGGCAAGGCAAACGTCAAAGGACCCTTCCAATATGGTACGAAGGGTGATCAGGCTGGTAAGATCGTCGTCAATCGCCAGAATCGTTCTTTTTTTAATTTCAAGCATAGTACGCCTCCTCGCCGGCTATGCCGGCCGTTATGTTGGTTATTTTATCTTGAATGTTTTTAAAGGATTCCACAATCCGGGGATCAAAATGGGTGCCCCGGCCTTCGATGATAATATTCCACGCCTCCGCATGGCTCATCCCCTTCCGGTAGACCCGGTTTTCCAAAAGGGCGTCATAGACATCCGCCACCGCCATGATCCGTCCGCACAGGGGTATGGCGTCCTCCTTGAGGCCCTGGGGATACCCCTTGCCGTCAAACCGCTCATGGTGGGAACCGGCGATCAGGCTGGCATAGTAGAGATACCGCAGTGCCGGAATACGCCGGTGCATCCGGTCCAAAATTTCAGCGCCGATTTCCGCGTGGCGTTTCATCAGGGCGAATTCCATGTCGTCCAGCCTGCCGGCCTTGAGGAGTATCCGGTCGCTGATGGCGATCTTGCCTATATCATGGAGGGGCGCGGCCCGCACTATCATCCGCAGTTCCGCCGCCGAGAGTTCCTCGGTAAAAAGGCCGTTTTGTATGAGGTCCTGTCCCAGGAGTTCCACATACTTTGAGGTACGGGCCACATGGCCGCCGGTATTTTCGTCCCGGCATTCTATGAGTTCCGCGCAGGAGGCGGCGATACTGTCCGACAGGAGGGTTACGGTTTGTTCGGTTTGAGCCTGGTAGGAGGCTAAACGGAGGTGCAGTTCTATACGATGGAAGAGTATGCTTTTTTCCACCGGCTTGGTAATAAAATCCCGGGCCCCCGATTCCAGGGCCTTTACCTCCATGGCCAGATCCCGGCTGGCGGTAAGAAAAATCACCGGTATCCGGGCAAACCGGGGATTGGCCTTAATCATGGCGATAACGTCAAAGCCGTCCAGCCCGGGCATCTCAATATCCAGCAGTATGAGGTCCGGTTTTTGCCGCATACATATCTGCAAGGCCAGCAGGCCGGACTTTGCCAGGGATATTTCATAATCCCCCTCAAGATGCGCGGCGATCTGTTTCAAAACCGCAATATTATCGTCAACAACTAAGATTTGTTTCATGGTAAAAGCTCCACCCCTGATTGTTTAACGAATAATGCGAAGCGGCGTACAACTGGGCGAACCTATCCTGCATCTGTTCAAAAATATCTACCACCTGGGGATCAAATTCGGTCCCCCGGCCTTCAAGGATCACCCGGCAGGTCTCCTCGTGCCCAAGCCCCTTCCGGTAGACCCTATCGGTTATGCAGGCGTCATAGACATTGGCCACCGCAAAAATCCGGCAGTAGACGGGTATGGCGTCCCCCGCCAGCCCCCGTGGATACCCCTTCCCGTCGTACCGTTCATGGTGCCCTTCAGCAAGGAGCATAGCCATTTTAAGATACCGCTGATTGGGGGTGCGGTTATAGATGGCCCCCAAAACCCGGCCCCCGATGAGGGTATGCCGGCGGACCTCCCGGTATTCTTCCTCGGTCAGGGCCGACCGTTTGAGGAGTATCACATCGCTTACCCCGATCTTGCCGATGTCATGGAAGGGAGCGGCCCGCTTGAGGAGGGGAATATCCGCGGCTTCCAGCTCGTTGGGGAAGCGGCCTGCGTCAAAAAGCCCGGCGGCCAAAAGCTCCGCATACGAACCGGTACGCAGCACATGCCCGGCGATGTTGTAATCCTTACACTCCACCAGTTCCGCGAAGGATATGCCGATGGTATCCTCCATCTCCCGCACCATATTTTCCAGGTGGAGCTGATAGGCGGAGAACTGCAGGTGCAGCTCTATCCGGTGGCGCAGAATTTCCGTATTAGCCGGCTTGGTAATAAAGTCCATGGCCCCGGATTCAAGGCATTTAACCTCCGTGGCGGGATCATAGTTGCTGGTGAGAAAAATGACGGGAATGTGCCGTAAATCCGGGTCGGCCTTGAGGCGGGCTATGGTGTCAAAGCCGTCCATGCCGGGCATCTCCACGTCCAGCAGGATCAGGTCCGGCCGCTCCTGGATGCCGATTTGCAGGGCTATGGCGCCGGACTTTGCCAGGGACACCTCGTAGCACCCCGCAAGCTGGGCGCTAATCTGTTTGAGGTTTACCAGATTATCATCCACGATTAATATTGATTTCACGGCCCTTCCCGCTCCATGTCCCGCTCCACCGGCCCGTCCAACACAAGGGGGTCCGGCTTGGCCAGCTGGTTCTGAACAACCTCGTATTCCAGGTTGTCGATCTGTTCCCGCAGCCAGCGTATCAGTTCCGAGCCGGTTTCATAGTGATAGGATTCAAGCTCGGCCATGACCTTTTCCATAGCCGTTGATTTATAGCGCCGGGCCGCTTCTAACAGTTCTTGCAGCAGCGCGCTGTCCGGGGCCTCCGCCTTCTGCTTTGCCTCCCGGCTGTCCGCGGCCTTCTTCAGAATATCCCCCAGGTCCAAAAGCAGGAGTTCCACCATTTCAATAAAGGACCCGTTATCCGTCTCAACCAGCTCGAAATTCCCATTCCGGGCGGCGTTTTCCAGTTCCTCCGCCTTTTCGCCAATCCCGTTGGCGCAGATGCCGTAACTGGACCCCTTGAGCCCGTGGACCATCACCATATACCCGGCCAAGGACTCCCGGACCGGGTTCCGCATTTTCTCCAACATGCCCGGGGTATGGACATAGTAGGACCGCAGTATGTCCAGATAGGCGGCCTCGGTCCGGTAGCGGTCCAGCCCTTGGCCCAGGTCCACCCCTTCCACCACCAGGTTTTCAAGAATCCCGGAAGCATCCTGGGCCTCGTGGTCCCCGCGCAGGGCCTGCTCCATTTCCGCCTGTAGCAGGGTTTCCTTGGGCTGCCGGTTCCGCACCCAGTTATTCAAGATCGCGTCAAGCTGCATCACATCTATGGGTTTGGAGATATAGCCGTTAAAGCCGCGGGCCATGAACATATCCGCATTCCCGGCCAGGGCGTTGGCGGTTAGGGCGATGATGGGCACGTTCCGGGCGTACTCGCTGTCAATCGTGGCGCGGATGTTTTTAACCGCCTCTATCCCGTCCATGGAGGGCATCATGTGATCCATGAGTATCAAATTATACTGGGCGTTGGGGGAATCAAAGGCAACGGCCCGGACCTTGTCGATGGCGTCCTGGCCGCTTGCGGCGACGTCGATGCCGAGCCCGTAGGGCAGCAGGAGCCCCCGGGCCACATCCAGATTGGTTTCCACATCGTCCACCACCAGCACCTTGCCGTAGGGCATGTAGGACCGGGCAAGCCTGAGCCCCCGGCTCTGTATGGTGTCCCGGAACCGGAACTGCTCCAGATTCCGGGCGGTTATCCTGCCGATGGGTTTCCCGTCCTTGATGTCCTGGATCACATGCGCCGTAAAGACGCTCCCCTGGCCGTATACGCTTTCTACCGTAACGCCCCCTCCCATGAGCTCCACCAAGGTTTTGGTAATCGACAGGCCCAGGCCGGTCCCCTCGATATGGCGGTTGGCCTGGGAGTCAAGCTGCCGGTATTCTGAAAAAAGGGCGGGAATATCCGTTTCCCGTATCCCCCGTCCGGTATCCTTGACCGTGAAAATAAGACGGGCATTTTCCCCCAGCCGTTCCCAGGCTATCGTGAAATGGACTATCCCTTCCTCGGTATATTTAAAGGCGTTGGAGAGCAGGTTGGTAAGGACCTGCTTAACCCGCAGCTCATCCCCGAAGAGTTTGCTGGGGATGGTCTCGTCAATCTCCACCTTGAAGGCAAGGGGCTTCGCGCCGATCCTGACACTGTTGAGCTGTATCACGTCGTTCACCATACTGGGCACGTCGTATTCCACCAGGACCAGCGCGAAACTCCCGGCCTCTATTTTGGAAATATCCAAAATGTCGTTCACGATGGATAAAAGGCTGGAACCGGAACTGCGGATTTTTTCCACATTCAGGCGTATATCCATGGGGAGCTTTTTCTGAAGCTCAATTTCCGACAGCCCGATGATCGCGTTGAGGGGGGTGCGTATCTCATGGCTCATGGTGGCCAGGAAGGCGGTCTTGGAACGGGAAGCGGCCTCCGCGTCAAGTTTTGCCCGCATCATCGCGGTAACATCAAGCATAGTGATGAGCCGGCCCTTGATTTCGCCGGTAAGCCTGACGGAAATGATCGTGAAATAGTACCGCCGGCTCCCGGGGCCGTCTTGGAGGATCAGTTCCCGGTCGTATTGAAAAAAATCCGGGCAATTGTTATGGCTCTTCTCATGGATTTCATAGATAAGCTGTTTGATCTCCGGCTCCTTGATAAGGTCGAAAATGGAGCCGCCGATGGTTAACGGGGAGTCTTCCAGTTTGGCCAGGCGGGCGAAGGATTTACTGTAATAGGTTATCCGGTACTGATCGTCCACCAGCACTATCATATTGGAGGTAACCGCAAGCAGGGCGTGGAAGGAATTCTGGGCCCGGATAGCCACGTTGTTTTTATTTGAGGCGTAGGCGGTAACCCGGTAGATAAAAAAGGAGCTAAAAAAACACAGATACCACTGCATCAAAATTTCATAGAGGAGTATCTGCCGGGTTGGATGCCGCAGGGGCAGCCCCAGGATGATCAGAACAAGGGAAAGGCTGTTGGAAACAATGAGGTACTTCAGTAAGGCCCGGCGGTTGAAATACAGGGCGTCGATGCAGCAGATGCCGATGCAGGTGGGAAAAAAATACAAGAAACTGCCCATGAAATAGGATGAAACGCAGACGATCAGGTAGAGGGCCAGGGGCATGAAAAACGCTTCTTCCAGGAAGCGGCGGTATCTATGGATCAAAAACACCAAGAGGACGGCCAGGCAGTGGGCGCCGAGGGATATAAGGGCCATCGAGGTATTGCCCTCAACGAATAGTATGTCGGGAATACGGAATATCGCAAAACCGGCTATCGAAAACATGATAAAGCTGACCACGATCCGCCCGGAACTCATGGCGCTCGTTTTAGAGTTCAACCAATCCCTCCTGGTATTCCGGCCCGGCGGCGGCGTCCACAAACTGTACCGCCCCGGGCAAAAGTTCTATGGCGAGGGATGATTCAAAAAAAAGTATGCCGTCAAGACTAAGCAGCATGGGGATGCGGGAACCGAGGGTGATGTTCGTTCCCTGTTTGATGAGTGTTTTGGGGGAAGCGGCGGTCCGGGGCGGGCCCTGTTCCAAACGGATATCCAGCATCCCGTCATGGAGGCGTCCGGCGCAGGGGCGTTTCGGCAGCTCTGGATCGCAGCCATTGGCAACGGCAATGCTCCGGTACTGGCCGCTGAAATCCTCCCCGTCAATCGCAACGGCATAGTTCCGCCGGCGGTATTGGCGGTTGAACCCGGCGGCGGAGGAGGAGGCATACAGGAACCATTTATACCATTTTTGATACACCCATTGGACTACCGGGCCGCCCTGTTCCACCTCTTTCTGTATACGCCGGAAATTGAGGAGGGCCAGGGCTTCAATGCCCAGTATACAGGCATTGAGCCCATAGACCGTGCCCGCCTGGATAACATCCAGCGGTATCGCCGGGGCCAGATACTGCCGCCCTATATCCCGGAACAGGGCCTTGTTCTTCTCACCAAAGCGGCGGATAAAATTATTGATCCGCCCGTAGGGCAAGACCGCCAGTTCCATGTTGGGAAACCCCATGACGCCGTTCAGACAGTCAAAGAGCATCCCGTCCCCTCCTACCGCATAGACCCGGATAGGGTATTGGCTGGAAAAGGTTTTGGCAAAGGAACGGATAAACCATACCGCGTCCCGGGGATATTGGGAGATATGAACCACATAGTCTTCCGCCGCTATGAGGAAGAAAAAACGGTGGATGGCGGCGATTACCCCTTCCATTTCCCCTTTATACCGGAACGACCTTGGATTGAGAATGATGACATGCTTCCTAGGATTCATATACAACCCTCTGGCCGCTATAATACCATAGGGGCTATACTCCCGCAATGCCCATTAGGGTAATACCCAGGGCCAGTGCGCCGTTATTTCTAATTCCTTGTAATATAAGAAATTAACTTGCGGCCATTCTCCAGGGCTGAAATCGTAATTCGTTACAGCATAACGAGTTAGCATACATGGCGCGCT
>JAITHL010000014.1 GCA_031279975.1 Treponema sp.
GGCTCGGAAACCTGGAACGGGCGCGGCTGCTGGGCCCTGGACCTGACCGCCAAAAAACGCACCGAAAGCTATCCCCGCCAGAAACTCTGGATCGACAAGGAAACCGGCGACGTCCTCCACACCGAGTACTACGCCCTCTCCGGGTCCAAGCTCAAGGAGTTCTCGCTCCTCAAGGTCGATGTCATCGCGGGCCGCCGCTTCCCCGTCCAGTACGAGATGCGGGACCTGCTGCGTAGAAACAGCAAAACCACGTTTGTTATGAAGAACGCGGTCCTGGACCAGCCCATCGCGGACTCGGTGTTCAGTCAAAGGAATCTGGAGCGGTGAAGCGAGTGGTTAGCGGTTAGGGGCTAGTGGTTAGCGGATCATCTGCTATCCACTATTCACTAGCCACTAACCACTATTCACTGGCCACTGACAACTAGCACTAAAGGAGTACAGACATGAATAGACAACCGATCAAACATGCCGCCGGGGGCCTCCCCGTGCTGTTTCTGGCTGCGGCGCTGTTTGCCGGAAGCGGGACCGGGCTCTTTGCCCAGAGCGAAAAGGGCCTTTCTTTTTCAGGGGTCCTGGATACCCGCCTGCTCATGGCTGCGGGCGCTGGCGAAGGGCCGGACTTTTCTATGGGCTTGGAAAGCGCGGCCAATCTCCGGGCCCAGGCCCCGCTGCGGGAATGGGGAACCTTCTACGGCGCGGTGAACTTCATCGCCGCCACAGGAACTCCCGCCCTGGCCCTCACCAGCCTGGGGCAGAGCGGGGCTCCCGTTTTCCTAGGGGGGGAGAACTACGCCGGGGCCATAGAGCTGGAGCGGCTCTACTTCCGGGTCAAGGGGGAGGTTCTCCAATTGGACGCGGGGCTCATGCGCCTTCCCTTTGGCTACGGCAACCTCTGGGGCCCCTCGGACTTCCTCAACCCCCGCAGCCCCCTCCTGCCCGATGCCCGGCTCAGGGGGGTCCTGGGGGCCGCCTTCGCCGCCTATCCGGCGGGGGACTTGAAGCTCCTCTCCTTTGCCACGGCCCCCAAGGACCCCCTCAACGCTGAGGGAGAAGGGGTCATCCTCGGCCTTGGCGGGGAGAGACACTGGGGCAAGGCCAGCGTCCAGGGCCTCTACGCCTACGAGACCCCCCAGGGGCAGTCTTCCCAGGGGGTGCACCGGGCCGGTTTTTCCGTCAAGGCGGATGCGGAAGTTGGCCTGGTGGCGGATATGCTCTACACCGGGGATCCTGTAAAAGGAACCGGCGCCGGGGGCCTGTCCGCCTCTGCGGGGCTTGACTACACCTTCCTGGACGGCTATCTCTACGTGCTGGCCGAATACCTGTACTCCGGCGCCGCGTCCTCCACCGCGGGGAGCCTGGGCCTGACCCAGCGGCATTACCTGAACATCATGGGTCAGTACAGCATCGACGACTATACCAAAGCGAGCCTGGTGTTCGTGGCCGGCCTTGAGGACGCCTCCTTTTCCCCCATCCTCAGCGCCGAATACGAGCCCCTCCAGGGCATGGTCTTGACCCTTTCGGCTCAGGTTCCCCTGGACCGGGACCTCTTTTCCGGGGACGGGAACCACGGCGAATTAGGGCCGGAACGAACCCAGACCCGCGCCCTCGTTACCCTGAAGGCCCGGGTCAGGTTCTAGCCGCCTATTTTCTTAAGTTGTTGGCAGCGGCTTGTTTTTAGGGGAATTTTCGAAAAAATCCCCTTGCTATTCACGGGCGCTTAAATTAGTGTCTGTCTATAATGGGGACCCATTAGAGCCTGTTGCAAAACCCGGTTGGTTTTGCGTAGGCTCTTGCGGTTTCTCAGGCTAAAGCCTTGCGAAACACGCATTTTTAAGAGGAGGCTGTTACAAAACTGAAGTTTTGCGACAGCCTCATTATAGACAGGCTTCCCTAAAAACCGCGTTTTCGCGGCCTAAAGACTGCGAAAACGCAATGCCTGTCCATGCCCAGTATTCACCGGTGCTGATTAAAGGAACGGCGCCGTTCGCGGCGGCGGCCTTTGGCTGCTCTCAGAAGCGGCGCGGCGCATAAGGAGCGTTTCATGCGGGGAAAAATGAAAGTGGCGGTAATGACCGCCCTAAACAAAATGGATTATAGAGAGCGGGACATTCCAGCGCCCGGGGCGGATGAAGTTTTGGTTAAGCTGGAATATGTGGGCATCTGCGGCAGCGATATACACTACTACGAGAACGGCCGTATCGGTGATTATATCGTGAAGCCCCCCTTTGTGCTGGGCCATGAGCCCGGCGGCGTGGTGGCCGAAACCGGCGCGAAGGTGAAACACCTGAAAGCGGGCGACAAGGTGGCGCTGGAGCCGGGCAAAACCTGCGGCAGATGCGAATTCTGCCGGGAAGGGAAGTACAACCTGTGTCCTGAAGTAGCCTTCTTTGCCACGCCGCCGGTGGACGGCGTTTTTCAGGAGTACGTTGCCCATGAAGCGGCGCTCTGTTTCAAGCTGCCGGATACGGTGAGCTCCCTGGAAGGGGCGCTGATTGAGCCCTTGGCGGTGGGCTTTCACGCGGCCAACCAGGGCGGCGCCCATGCCGGGCAGACCGCGGCGGTGTTCGGCTCAGGCTGCATCGGCCTCGTTTCGATGATGGCGCTGCGGGCCCGGGGCGTCTCGCGGGTTTATCAGATCGACGTGCTGCCCCGGCGGCTTGACAAGGCGGCTGAATTAGGGGCCGCCGGGCTTATCAACTCAAAAGAGCGGGACCCCATTGAAACGGTACGGGAGTTGACCGGCGGCCGCGGCTGTGATCTGGTTATCGACACATCCGGCGCGGAAGCCGCCGCAAACCAGGCGGCACAGATACTGCGCAAGGGCGGCGCGCTGGTTATGGTAGGGTATGGAAAAAGCGGGATGGTAAACTTCCCTATGAGCCTCGCCATGGACAAGGAGCTCCGTATCGAAACGGTATTCCGCTACCGCCACGTCTACCCCATGGCCATTGACGCGGTTGCCTCCGGCAAAGTAAACCTAAAGGGCCTGGTTACCGATATTTTTGCCTTTAGCGATATGCAGAACGCGATGGATAAAAGCGCCGCCGGCAAGGCGGATATCGTGAAGGCCGTGGCGCGAATGCAGGAGTAGTAAATGTACCATGTTTGCGCCCTGGGCGAATTGTTAATAGACTTTACCCCCTCCGGGGTAACTGATCAGGGCATTGCCCTCTTCGGCAGAAACCCCGGCGGCGCGCCCGCCAACGCGCTTGCCATGATAAACAAACTCGGCGCTGAAACCGTCTTTATCGGCAAGGCGGGGGATGACCCATTTGGCCGTTTCCTGGGAAAGACCCTTGCCGAGGCCGGTATAGACACGGCGGGGCTGGTACTCGATCCGGCGTACCTTACCACGCTTGCCTTTGTCCAGCTTTCCGCATGCGGCGACCGCTCCTTCAGTTTTTACCGCAGAGAAGGCGCCGACCTCATGCTTGCCTGGGATGAGGTTGACCGGCGCGCCATTGACGGCGCAAAACTATTTCACTTCGGCTCGGTTTCTTTGACCGGACAGCCCTGCCGGGACACGGTACATGAGGCGGTTTGTTACGCGCAATCAAAGGGCCTCGTTATCAGCTTCGACCCCAACTACCGCCCCCTGCTATGGGAAAGCGAAGGCGCGGCAAAAACCGAAATCAGCGGACTGCTTGACAAAACCGATATTTTGAAGGTTTCCGAAGAAGAGATGGCGCTGCTCGCCGGGGAAACGGATCTGGAACGGGGCGCGGCCCTGCTTGCGGAAAAGGGCCCCGCCATTGTGCTGGTTTCCCTGGGCGCTCATGGGGCGTATTACCGCTGCGCCGCCGGAAGCGGCCTCCTGCCCGCCTACGAGGTACAAACCATAGACACCACCGGCGCGGGCGATGCCTTCCTCGGCGCGGCGCTGTTCAGGCTGCGGGATAAAAGCCGCGGGGAACTCAAGGCCATATCCCTGGAGGAACTGGCGGACATTGTTGATTTTGCCAACGCCGCGGGCAGCCTTACGACCGGCAAAAGGGGCGCTATTCCCGCGCTGCCTTCAATGGCGGAAATAGAAAACTGCCGCAAAACTGGTAAAACCATCGGGAGGCGCTGATTTATTCCATCGGGAAGTCGGACCGGTTGTAAGGGGGAAGGCTCCCACTCTGCGGGGGTTCTCCCCCCGCAACGCCCCCGCCGGGGGGCCGAAAGGCCCCCCGGTCCCCCCTTAAGCGTGCGCCTTCCCCTGTTTGCCGGATACGGGTAAACTGGCGGTATGGGACGGAATTTGCGGGCCCGGCTTCAGTATATCCGGGAAAACCAAAGGGCCTTGCCCAAAGCCCCGGCTCTGGGGGCGGCGCCCCTGCCGCCGCATTGGGAAGCGGCGGGAACGCTGACAGCCCGGCATTCGGCGCGTTTGGCCTTTCCCTGGGCCGCCGCGTCCCTCTTGCCCGCGGCCCTGCCCGTGGCCCTGCCGGAACTGCGGCCCTATATGGCGGCTGTTGGAACCATGCCCGCCGCGGAAGACCTGGTTTTTTTTGACCTGGAGACCACCGGCCTTTCCACCGGCGCTGGTACTGTAGCGTTTCTGGCGGCCTTTGGCCGCTTGGCGGCGGAAACGCCGGAACTTTGTATTACCCAATACCTGCTTTTGGACTATCCGGGGGAGGAGGAATTCTTAACCGCCGCGCTGGGGGAATTGGCCAGCGGGAAAACGGGCCGTCCGCCCTTTGTGCTCAGTTTTAACGGGAAAACCTTCGACTTCCCGGTGCTGCTAAACCGTTGCCGCATGAAGGGCATGGAGTTTCCCGGCTATTTCCACGGGGACCTCCTCTATCCGGCCCGGCGGCTTTGGCGGGGAGCGCTTCCTTCCTGTTCGCTCCGGGAGCTGGAGGCCGCGGTCCTGGATGTGGAGCGTACCGGCGATGTTCCCGGCTCCGCCGCGCCGGACAGCTGGTTTTCTTTTTTACGGACCGGCGATCCGCTCCCGTTGTTGGGGATAGCCGCCCATAACCAGCGGGATATTTACGGCCTGGCCGCGCTGTTCCAGACCTTGGCATCCGTCGCGGCGGAGCCGTTGGCCGGCCTTGACGCCTTCCGGGGGAATAGGGAGCGCTTTGCCCTCTATTGGCGGAAACAGCTTTACAGCCGCGCCGGGGCGGATTTTTTTAGCAGCCATTATACCCCTTTGCAGATAACCGCTCTGCAAGAGACTGGTTTTTGCCTGTTGCAAGACGCGGCCCGGCGGGGCTTTCCCCGGGCTGTCCTGGCGGCGGCCCAGGAACTGTTCGCCCGCCATTGGGACCAGGACGGGCGGGACTGCCTTTTGGCCTTAACCGGCGATGCCGCTCCGCCACGCTTCGGCGCTTGTCCGGCTAAAATAACCGCCGCCGCTTACCGTTTGCTGGCCCTTGACGCGGAATACCGTTTAGGCGATCCGGCCAAGGCCCTGTACTATACCGGGCGGGCCTTGGGAATCGGGGAAATCCCGCCGGGCTTGAAAAGGGAACTGCTCCGCCGGCGGGACCGGCTGTTGCGGGACTAAAGCAACCTATTTTCTGGGGGCTGGGGCCTCGTTGTCCCCGGCGGCCCCCCCCCCCCAGAGAGGGCAGGACGCGCCAGGCGCGGGGATTGTGTCCGCAAAACGGACACAACCCCCTACCCGTTAGCGATTCGTGGTAGTATAGGTAACCGCGAAGATCAAGGCGGCGCTGAGGCCGTAGGTGTCGTTTTTGCTGATCCCAAGGCCGAGCTTCTGGTAGCGGTTGTCCATCAGGTTGTCAAGGAACTTGTCCGCCAGGGCTGTGGTTATCGCCTTGCCTGAGGTGTAGGAACCATAAATAATCGGCCCGCTCATGCCGCCGCCCCATTTTCCGTACCGGGAAGCCCGCTCGCTCAAACTGCCCTGGGTATCCTTTGCCGCGCGGTATAAGCCCTGTTCAGGGGCCAAAATTCCCGCCGGCGGCATGGCGCTTACCATGGCGGCCAGTTCCTGGTTCTGGCTCAGATACAATTGGGCGTACTTGGCCGGGTTGGTCCTGATCTTGTTGATTTCCAGGAGCAGGTCCTTTTCCAGCCCAGAAAGATAGGCGGCGTTTTTTCCGGTATCCAAGGCGGGGATGTTCCAATTAGCGGCATCCGGATCGAGGCGGGTGGCAAACAGCTCGGCTTCCCTGGCCCGTTCCTCCTGTTCTTCCTGGGGATTATTACGGGTCGTATAGGAACCGGCGTACAGGATGGCCCCCATATATTTGTAATTCTTATGGGGGCCCGCGGCTGTTCCCGCGTAATGGTACTGGCCGTTCATAATATTCGTTCTATGGCCCCGGGACGGCACACCGTCGTCTATCAATAATTGGGCGACGATCTCCCTGGCGGTCTCGTTGCCGTAGGAAAGATTTTCCCCAAAGAGCAGGCCCTTCCCATACCGGGCTGCCCGGTCTTGAAAACCGCTCCCGTCGCTTCCCTGGTGGCCGATGGTTCCGTTTTTTCCCTGATCCTGCACATGGTCCTTGGCGGCGAGGGACAGGCCCTCCCGTGGATACAACAGGGGCGCGTTCGCCGCCGACGCCAGGGCGTTATAACAGGCTTCCACCGCCGCGGCCCCTTCGCTGGTGATGATCGTCGTCCTTCCGGGCACCTTATACTGTTCCTCCTTAAAGTAGGCAAGCCGGGGTTTTATATAGAACTCCGCGTATTTTTTCGGGTCCTGCCTGACCATATTCATTTCCCGGATTATATCTTTTTCCACTTGGGTAAGATAGGAACTGTTCCGGGCGGTATCCAAACGGGCCATATCCCATTCCTTATCATAGGCCGAATCGGAAGGCGCAACCGGTTTCGGCTGGCTTGGCGGAGGGGTATAGGAACTTTCTGGTTTTGGATCGGGCTTTTCAGTCTTGGACGTGGCGCAGCCGCCGAACAGCGCGGCCGCGGCAAGCAGCATACCAAGGACGCTTCCGCTGGTTTTCCGTATCATGTGTATTCTCTCCGTAGTTGTGTTAGTTCCCCGCGCAACAGACCGGCTATTGTTTCCGCCGCCTTGGGAACCTCAAGCAGCTGGCTCCCGGTATCCTTTCGATGTTTGAATTCAACCTTGGGAACGCCGCCGGACAGGTTTTTATCCCCCACCACGATCCGGTAGGGGATACCGATAAGGTCCGCGTCGTTGAATTTAACCCCCGGACGCTCATCCCGGTCGTCCAGGAGCGTCTCAACGCCCTGGGCTTCCAGTTCAACCGTCAGGCGGTCCGCGGTTGCTTTGACCGGACCGGTGTATTTGATGGGAACAATGACGGCCTGATAGGGGGCCACCGCTAGGGGCCAGATGATCCCCCGCTCGTCATGGTGTTCCTCGATCACCGAAGCCAAGGCGCGGTCCACGCCGATACCGTAGCTGCCCATAACCGGAACACGGGCCTTTCCGTTTTCATCCAGGAAATGGACCCCCATGGACCGGGTATATTTGTATCCCAGTTTGAAAATATGCCCCAGCTCGTTACCCTTTTTTTCATAGAGTTCGCCGCCACATACCGGGCAACGGTCTTTGGCCCGTACGGTCCGCAGGTCCGTAAGCATCCAGGGGCTGAAGTCCCGGCCATAGGCGGTATGCCGGTAGTGGCGGTCCGCGGCCAACGCGCCGGTAACCGCGCAGGTCATGGCGCTTACGCTTTCATCGGCAATAACCGGCAGGGACCTAAGACCCACCGGACCGGCAAAGCCCACTGGCGCGCCGGTCAGCCGGACCACGTCAACGTCCGCGGCCAAGGCGATCTCCGGGGCTTTCAGGACCCCGGCGAGTTTTGCCTCGTTGATATCCAGGTCGCCCCGAATGAGCGCCGCCACAAAGACTTCGGGATACACCTCCGGGGCGTCCGGGGCGTTTTTCCGCCGAAGGAGGCCGGCGCATCCCGGAGCGCCGCTCAAATCCAATTCCGCCTGACGGACCCGGTATATCAAGGTCTTGATACAGTCCTTCGCGGTGGTTTGCAGAAACACGCAGAGTTCCTCAATTGTCTTTACCCCCGGCGTATCGATCGGCTCCAGGGGGAGGAGCGCCGCCGGGTCCGGGTGATCGGGCCGGCAGGCCGCCTTTTCCACATTGGCGGCATAATCGCAGGCATTACAGAGGATCAGGGTGTTGTCTCCAATAACGCTCTCCACCATAAACTCTTCAGAGCCGCTCCCGCCCATGGCGCCCGAATCCGCCCGGACCGGGATCACTGAAAGGCCGCAGCGTTTGAATATCCGCCGGTAGGCCCGCCCCATGGCCTGGTAGGTCTCATCCAAACCGGCCTCGCCGGCATGGTAGGAATAGGCGTCCTTCATCACAAACTCCCGGCCCCGCATTACCCCGTACCGGGGCCGCAGCTCGTCCCGGTATTTCGTATTGATCTGGTACAACAAAAGGGGAAGCTGCCGGTAACTGGAAAGCTCGTCCCGGACCAGGGCGGTAAACGCCTCCTCAGCGGTGGGGGAAACCACCAGGTCCGCGCCCGCGCGGTTTTGCGCCCGGAGCATGGCGTCCCCCATGGCTTCCCAGCGTCCCGATTCCTTCCATATTTCCCCCGGCGCCATAACCGGAGGCTTCAGCTCCAAGGCCCCAATGGCGTCCATTTCTTCCCGGATGATCTGTTCCACTTTTCGAAAAGCCCGGAGCCCCAGGGGCAGATAGGCAAAGAGGCCGTTGGCCAGCTTCCGTATCATGCCGGCGCGGAACATGAGCCGGTGGCTCGCTATCACCGCGTCCGCGGGAACTTCCCTGCGGGTTGGGATAAAGGTTTGGGATACATGCATAGTTTTATCCTACCCTAAAGGGAGGGGAAAAACAAGCGCGGCCCCCGGCGGGGCCCCCGTAATGCCTAAAAACAAAACCTAGCCGAAAAAGCGGATGCCTAAAAACTAAAAACCTAGCCCAAAGTACACTGGTTGCTAAGAGGTAACCAAGTGAAACACAAAGGACTAGGTAT
>JAITHL010000051.1 GCA_031279975.1 Treponema sp.
GAATCCGAGAGTGAAGGGGAAGAAACAGATGAGCGGCCCGAAGAAACGCTTTACCGCCGCTATGAATCCTGACTATATGTTTACCGTTATCTTCGGAAAGTAAATGCAGGCGCCCTGGCCCCCAGCGGCGCTTCCCTTGACAACAAACAATGACAGGGACTAGGGTGTTAGTATGCCCTATGATTTTGACCGGATTATCGACCGGCGCCGCACCTATAGCATAAAATGGGAAGGGCCCGCCTATGTTCCCGCCATTATCGGCCCTAACACCCGTTGGAACCATGAAACTATTCCCATGATGGTGGCGGATATGGACTTCGCCTGCCCGCCTGCCCTCATCGCCGCCATGCGCCGGGTGGCGGATCACGGCATTTACGGCTATACCAGCATAGCCGTTGAACCCCGGTATCTCCAGGCCATTGCGGACTGGTATCAACGCCGCTACGATACGGAGCTGCGCAAGCGGTGGATCGCCTATGCCGACGGCAGCATTACGGCCATACGCTGCGCCCTGGAAACCTTTACCAATCCCGGGGACGGGGTCATTATCATGCCCCCGGTGTACGGGCATTTTTGGGACCTGATTCAGGACGACGCGCGCCGCCGGGTTGTCGCAAGCCGGCTCATCAATGACAAGGGGTATTACCGCGTTGATTGGGAGGATTTTGAAAAGAAATGCGCGGCCCCAGGAAACAGGGTCTTCATCCTCTGTTCCCCCGCGAATCCCGTGGGCCGGGTTTGGACGGCGGAGGAGCTTGCCCGCATGGGGGAAATCTGCCGGAAATACCGCCTGCTCCTGATCGCCGATGAGATACACTCGGATATAGTCCGCCAAGGGATGGTCCATATACCCATACTCAAGGCGCTGGATGATCCCAGTAATAGCATCCTGATCAGCGGCATCAACAAGTCCTTTAACCTGGCGGGGCTCCGCTGTTCCCAGGTTATCATCCCGGACGCCCAGTTGCGGGGCGTCTTTACCAAAGCCTACGGACGGCGGGAGCCGACCCCCTTTGCCTTGGCGGCCCTCATCGCCGCCTACGACGAGGGCGAAGACTGGCTGGATGCGTTGAACGCCTATCTGGACCGCAACATCGATTTCACCCTTGAGTTCCTGCGCGGCCAGCTTCCCCAGGTGAAGGTCTGGCGGCCTGAGGGCACCTACATGCTCTGGCTGGATTTCAATCCCCTGGGGCTTTCGGATGAGGAGGTTCACCGGAAAATCTACTGGGACGCCAATGTATGGCTCCAGGACGGGTTGGTCCACGACCCCGATGGGGGCCGGGGGTTTCAGCGTATCTGCGTGGCCCTTCCGCGCAAGATGCTGGAAGAAGCCCTGGTCCGTATTGCCGGCGCTTTTAGGAGGATATGATGCGGGCGACCAAAGCGATTATTTATTTGGATAATTTTCGAGAGAACCTTGGGCAGGTTAAAAAAAGGGCCGGGCCGGGCCGGCGTATCTGCGTTCCCGTAAAGGCCGATGCCTATGGCCACGGGGCGGTACGGATAGCCGAAACCGCCCTGGCTGAAGGGGCATACGCCCTGGGCGTAGCCACCGTAGGGGAAGGCGCGGAGCTGCGGCGGGCGGGGATTCGCGCCCCGGTCCTGCTTTTTTCCCAGGCCCTGGGGGAAGAACTGGGCGAGCTGGTTTCCCTGGACCTTACGCCCTTTGTGTCCGACCCGGAGAGCATCGATATGGCCGGACGAGCCGCGGCCCTGGCGGGGAAGACCATTACGGCGCATCTGAAGATCGATACCGGCATGGGCCGTATGGGCTGCCGTCCCGAAGAGGCCGCGGACCTGGCCCGGCGTATCGGGGAACACCCCCGGCTGCTCCTGGGGGGAACCGCCACCCATCTGGCGGTTTCGGATTCCTGGGAAGCTGAAGACCGGGCCTATACCAAAGCGCAGCTTGGCCGGTTTCAGGAGGCCCTTTCCGCGATGAAGGCCGCGGGCCTCGATCCGGGGATTATCCACGCGGCCAACTCAGGCGCCCTGGTGTTTCATGAGGACGCCCTGTTCGACATGGTCCGTCCGGGCATCTTTCTGTACGGCTATAGTCCCGCCGGGGGAAGCCCCCTGGAGGGGGAATTGCCCGTAAAACCGGTCATGGAAGTACGGAGCGCCCTGGCGTTGATAAAGCGGGTCCGCAAGGGGGAAAGCCTTTCCTACGGCAGAACCTGGACCGCCAGTGAAGATACGGTGGCGGGGGTGCTGCCCATAGGCTATGCCGACGGCCTGCCCCGGCTGCTTTCCAACAAGCACCGGGTCCTGATACAAGGCCGTTTCTATCCCATTGTTGGGCGGATATGTATGGATCAGTGCCTGGTCAACCTGGGGCCTGGCTCAACGATACCCCGCTGGGAGGAGGCGGTGGTCTTCGGCCCCGGCGCGGAAACCGCCGCCGGTATGGCCCGCCAATTGGGAACCATTTCCTATGAGATTACCTGCGGCGTCAACAAACGGGTCCCCCGGATATACCAGTAACCGGGGGGCGGTCAATCCGGCAACGCCGGATTGACCCGGAGTTTTGCCAAAGGCAAAACTCCACCCGGCCCTGGAGTTTTGGGCCTTGCCCAAAACTCCCCAGTGGTTCCGCTGCGCGGACCCACACCGGCGGGGGTGGAACCCCCGCAGAGGGGGTAGTGGAGAACCGTAGGTTCGGAGCGAGGGGAGCTTGCCCCTCCTTATTCTTCTTAATGGGAAGCCCCGTGTCCGCTTTGCGGACACGACCCCTACGGGCGCTGCGCGGCAGCGCCCTACCCCCTCTGCGGGGACTGCCAAAGCCGCGCTGCGGCTTTGGCTTGAGCGTTTGCGCTCCGCGCAAACGCTATCCGGTTTCGCCGGATAGCGCCGCAACGCCTCCGGTCCCCCGCCGTATTGGTACATGCGGGATTCCCGGCAGCGCGGCATGATTGCAAGTATTGCGCGGGGCAAAAAAACAGCCCCGCGCTCACTGATCCGTTACTTCAACCAAAAGGGTTTTTGCGTCCCTTATTGCCGAGCGGATAGCTTCCTTAGCTTCCCGCTCCGCGGCGGTTTTGGCTTCTATCTTTCCGAGGGCCAGGTCCATTTGGTGCTTGAGGTCCTCGGCTCTGATGGCAAATACCGCCAGGTATTCCACCGTTTCTTTGCCGTCAAAATACTTTCTTTTCTGCCAGAAATCCCGGTCCAGGGTAAATCCAGACACAACATTCTTGGAAACCACCGCGGCGGTGGTTTCCACAAACTGCGTTTTCGCGGCGGTGTCGGTGCTGCCGCCTTTATTGCCTGACAGTACATTCCCCGCCCCAGTTGAAATGGCCGCCTTGATTTGGGTTGATATTTGGGCAAAGGCGTTAATCTGGGTGTTGGCCCGTATTAAATCAAGGTCACCGGCTTCGTCTCTATGGATATAGACTTCCTTGTCCTTCAATTCCGCGATTTTGGTAACCAACGCGGTCTTGTTCCTATCTGTAGCATCCCCTACCCAGACGGGAATTTCCCGGCCCAAAGAAGCGCCCTGCCAGTCGGTAATCTCATAATTGATAGATCGCTTCGGGGCGGCGGGACTCTTGGATGTTTCCGAGACCGGTTTGGCCTCCCCTTGGGTCTTCGGCGCGCTTCCGCAGCCCGCCAGGACCATTCCCGCGGCAAGGGGCAGCGCAAAAAACAAGTGCTTCTTCATAATCTTCTCCTTTCTTCATTTTGTTCCGGCATAGGGCCGGAGCTGTTTATCCGCCAAGCAGGGCGGATAATTCACGCATAAAGTTTTCTTCCAGGTCCCGCTCTATCTCAAGCAGCGCCCTGGTATAGGCGGCGGCCATGCTGGTACGGTGGCTGGAGCGCCCGTAGGTTTTGGTGTAGGAAAAAAGCGCCCTGCCCTCCCGCTCAAGCCGTATCGTAACCCCGGGGGTAACGAAATTCCCCACGTCGTTGATCAGCTCTTCCCCGGCGAGGCGGGCGGACAGGGTGTAGGAGCCGCCGCCTGAGGCGGTTACATAGCCGTGGTTTTCCAGCAGGGCGTTCAGTTTGCGTTCAAGCCGCCCTGAATTTTCCGGACTTTGCGCGGTTACGGTAAAACGGAGGCCGTCCCGTTTGGCGCGGTAATTGGCGCGGATATCCTGGATCGCGGCGATGTGGGCGGCGTACTTAGCCCCTGATGCGGGATCAACCACCACGGCGGTTTTGATGTACTCTTCGGTCAAGGCGCCGGCGCTGGCTGCGCGGAACAGGAGGCCGCAAACGTACAGGGCCTCGGCTTCCTGTCCCGCGTCCGCGGCCAGGGCGTTGATCACCGCCATGTTCGCGGCGATCTTTGAGCCGTACATTTGGGCCGCTTCCCGCCGGTCTATGAAGGCCAGGGCCGCCCATATTCCCCGGCTTTGATCTTGCCAGGGATTGGCAAAACGGACCCCCAGAAAATCCGCTTCCGATTTGATAACGGCGTTTTCGCTGATGCTGGTGCTTTTGGAAAGGCTGCTCGTTTTGTTGACCACCGTTTCGTTGAAATTTCTGATGGCCTCATTCCGCACTTCCGCGGAGGTATTAAAGAACAGCGAGACCCCGGCTACCGCGGCGGCTTCCGCCGCGGCCCTGGTTTTGCCCTCCCCCACCGCGGAGATATACCATTGGCTGGGGTATGATGCCGTCCGGTCAAAATACCAGGCCGGGGCCGCGCTCTGGGCCGCCGCGGGCGGGGCCAGGGGCGGCAGGCACAGGGCGGCCAGCAGGTATGGAAGCGTTTTCCAGATCATGGGCTATCCCCGTTAGAACCGCAGCGTATAGCTTAACCGCAGGCCGGCGCTGCCCCGCTGGTCCGAAACCAGGGTAAGCCCCCAGGGGGACTTAAGCGCCGCAACCGCAACCGAACCGGGCCGGTGATAGGTAATGGCCCGGATTATCCCGTATACCGCGCCGCCAACATATAAAATACCCCCGCCGATCATCAAAGGAGGCCCCGCGAGATTGGGGGTATGTATGTTACTACCGTCCGGTTTTTGTTCAATTGTAGCCGGAAGCGACGCCCCTATAATCAACCCAACTACGCCAAGCACTTCGGCGGCGGCGGTTATGCCGCCGCCCAGCTTATCTTTCTCTACCATGAAAGACCCTGCCCCAAAAAACAGGTTAAGGGCCGCGGTTCCGGCTCTTTGACCGGCTGTAAAATCGGCTATTTCAGTGCCGGTTGCCATGAGGGACTTTACCAATTTGTCGCTCTTGATGTCCTGGGAATAGCTGTATTTTATGGCCGCGGTTTCCACCTCCAGGGCCTGTACCCTAAACCGGTAGCCGCCGCCAATCAGGTCTAGGGACCCGGAAATGATCAGCTGGGCGCCGACCAGACGCCCGATTTGCTGGGCGGAATCATCGCTCACCTCGCCTGAATCGTTAAAATTCAGTTCCTGCCGTATCAGGTCCAGGCTCTTCCGGTCTACGGCGGTCAACTGCCCGCTGTTGACAATGACATTGTTCAGTTCGTCAATAACATACGCGGCCATTTTGGGCGAGGCGGAACTGAAGTTCAACACCGCAACCTTGGCCCCCTTTTCCAGCTTTGCCCCCATTTCCCCCCCGCTGGCTTTGATAGCCTCGTCCAGCGACAGTTGCTGGGTTTGGGTCTGGGAAAAGGCGGAAAGACCCGCCAGGCCCAGCAGAAAAGCCGTTACCCAAAAACGTTTCATAACGTCCTCCTTAAATTGTGTAAATCCACATAATTTTGCCTTCTTATTCTAAATAAGAATAATATGATTATATTAGCTAAATCAGAATATTGTCAACTGCCCGTTATTCTTTTTTGGTTAATGTAAAAATTCATGGGATTCAAGGAAAATTTAAAATCCGAATTAATCTATACCGGGATGCTGGTAAAGGAACTTTCAGCCAAGACGGGAATCAGTAAACATACCCTGGACAACTACCTTAATACCCACAATTCCCTTCCCAACGCCGAGGGGGCGGTGAAAATCGCCCGGGCCCTGGGGGTAACGGTGGAATATTTGGTAACAGGCCAGGAAAAACGGCAAGAAACGACGGTTGTGTCTCTTCCCCCGGATATACGCCTTTTGGTCAATATCGCGGAAAAACTCTCCGCGAAAAACCGCCGGCTTGCCATCAAACTGATCAGGGTTTTGTGGGAGCAGGAGGATGCCGCGCTCCCCTTGGGCGCGGTGTAGTTTGCGGCGGATACGGGCCGCTTACCCGGCGCTCCTTCCGGGGAGTTCCCCCGGCCTTCAAAGGAGTGTTCCCGGACTTCGGGCAACGCTGAATAATTCGGCATTATCAAAAGAGACCGCGGATTAACGCGGATTAGCACTGATTTTCACAGATTTTGTTACCGGTAATCAGCGCAATCCGCGGGCTATTTTTAAAAACTTGATT
>JAITHL010000163.1 GCA_031279975.1 Treponema sp.
TTTTTTCCGGTTTATTACATACATACAAAAAAATTGCTCGTATGCAATTATATATAGGAGGCGGCCCTCTAGCCCTCAACGGGGGCGCTGCCCCCGTAACGCCCCCGCCGGGGGGCCAAAGGCCCCCCGGTCCCCCCGGATATCATCTGGCGCTGGGCATTACGATTCCGTTTCCAGGCTGTCTTGCGGGCGCGCTTGCCTGCGCCCAATCGGCAAAGCGGCGTTTCGGCGACGGCCTTGTGGTCATTGGCGGCGGCGGCTATGTTAATACGGAACTGCGCGATCTGAAAGCCGGGTTTGACGCCTTTGATTATTTTGTTTTTGACCGGGGCTACGGCGCGTTGGCGGCGCTGCTGGACCGGCTTGAGGCGGAGGAGTCCGGGGCGGTCTACAAAACCCTCTGCCAGTCCCGGCGGGACGGAAGGTTTATCAAGGGGCCGGGGATTGACGGACCGGCGGAGGACCAGGCCCTGGCGCCCTATGCGGCGCTTGACCGGGAAGGGGCGCGGACTGTTTTTCCCGATTACCAAGGGGTTGATTTTTCCCGGTACCTGTATCCCCTGGACGACGCCAATCCCATGCACCGCCTCTGGTCCGACGGGCATTGGCTCAAGGCCTATCTTGCCCATGGCTGTTACTGGCGCGGCTGCGCCTTCTGCGATACCGCCCTGGATTATATCCGCGCCTTTGAGCCGGTAGACCCCGCTTCCCTCTTTAACCATCTCAAGGCCCAGGCGGAACAGACCGGGGTCCGGGCCGTACACCTGGTGGACGAGGCCGTTCCGCCGGCCTCCTTGATCCGCTTTGCGGAACTCAACCGGGCCGCGGGTTTGCCCCTTATCTTTTGGGGAAACATCCGCTTTGACCGGGCCTTCAACCCTGACGCCGCGGCCCTCCTGGCCGCGGGGGGGCTCATCGGCGTTTCCGGCGGCATTGAGGTGGCCTCCCCCCAGGGCTTCAAACGTCTCGGCAAGGGAATCGATCTGGCGGATGCGGTCCGCGTCTGCGCCGCCTTCAAGGAACAGGGGGTCCTTACCCACGCCTACCTGATCTACGGCTACTGGGATGAAAGCCCCCAGGAACTTATCGATTCGGTGGAAACCCTGCGCCAGCTCTTTGCGGCGGGGCTTTTGGATTCGGCCTTTTGGCATAAGTTTGTCCTCACCCGCCATTCAAGGCTCTATGCTGAATGGCGGCGGGGGCTGCATCCCGGCCTTAGGGTCCTGGACTCTTCACCAGCGGGCCTTCCCGCTTCCTTTGCCCCGAATGATCTGCGCTTTGCCGGGGAGGAAGGGTTTGACCGGTATACCGGACCCTTGGACCGGCTGCTGGCCGCCTGGATGGCCGGGGATACCACGGGCACTGACCGGTCCAATCCAGCGGCCTGGGCCTTCCCCTTCCCGCTTCCCCGCCCGCAAACCCCGCCGGATTTGGTAATCCAGCTTTTGGATAAGTACGCCCGCGAGCGGGACTGTTTCCGGGCCAAGCCTCCGGCGGAAAACCAAGGCCGGGTCCTCTTTCTGGGGGGCAGGCCCGTACTCAGCCGGAACGCCGGGGGCAGCCGCCTCGCCTGGCGCTGGCATGGGGAGGAGCGGCGGCTCTGCCTGGCCGGCGGCGCGGCTCTGGAACAGGGAAGGGCCCTGGCCGCCTTGCTGGAACAGGCGGGCCGCTCAAGCGCCGGGGCCTTGGGGTTTTACGAGGAACTGCGGCGTCTTTTGGGAGCCGCGGCGGATGACTCATGGCGGCGCTTGCGAACCCAGGGACTTATCTACAGAGAACAAATAGTAGATAGTGTCTGTCCATAAAGCCGGTTGCTTTATGGACAGACCTTGCGTTTTCTCGCATAAGGGCTGCGAAAATACGATTTTTAAGGAAGTTTGTCTATAAGGCTGCTGTTGCAAAACTTCAGTTTTGCAACAGTAGCTTCTTAAAAACGCGCGTTTCGTAAGGCTTTAGCCTGAGAAACCGCAAGAGCCCGCGCAAAACCAACCGGGTTTTGCAACAGGCTCTAAGGCGTCCACATTATAGACAGATACTAATTAGAGAAAAAGCGGGTGGGGGGCATCGCGCTCTGTTCCCTGCCCTTTGTCTTATCCCCGTTCCCTAGCCCCGCTATTCCGTAAAAATACGGGCCGAACCGCGGGTTCGCAATCCGCAGACCTGCGGTTTAGCGGTATCTTTTCAATCCGCCGGACATGGGGTAGGATGACGCGAGAGGCGGGATATGGACGGGGAACGGATCAACTGGCATCAGGCGTTTTACGCCGCCCTTCGCCTGGAACTGGATGAATACCGGGACTGCCTCGAATTCCATACCGAACATCAGCTCGCCACTGCCCCCCTGCGCGTTGACGCGCTGATCATCAAGAAAAAGCCGGAGGCGGTTATTCGGAAGAACATCGGCGCGATATTCCGGCGGGACAATAGACGTGTTCCAAAACCCGGTTGGTTTCGGAACACGTCCCGCGGTTTCTCAGGCTAAAGCCTTATGAAACCGCGTTTTTAAGCGGAAGCTGTTCTGAAACTGAAGTTTCAGAACAGCTCTAATGCGCTGGAGTTCAAAAGCCCCGGCGACTACATTTCGGCGGATGATTTTTCCAAGACCATGGCTTATTGTTATCTGTATGCGGCGCTCAATCATATTCCAGTAACCAGCCTGACGCTGACGCTCGTGTGGAGCGGCTATCCCCGCCAGGTGATAGAACACATCCGGGAGGTCTACGGCTGGGAAGTCCGGGAACGGGAACGCGGGATATACGAAGTCAGCGGGGCGGGGATGGCGTTTCCGATACAGATAATCGAGAGCCGGAAGCTGCCGGAGGAAGAGAACCTATGGCTGAAGAGCCTTGGCCGGGGCTTAAGCGCGGCGGTCTTGGACCGGGTACTCAAACAGAGCGCCCGGTGGAAGAAGGAAGCCCCGGCGGGCGCGTATCTGTACGCGGTATTACAGGCGAATGTGGAAGCCCTGCGGGAGGTATTGGCGATGGAAGAGCTGACATTGGAGAAAGTGCTGGAAGAATTCGGCCTGACGGCCAAATGGGAGGCACGGGGAGAGGCCCGGGGCCTGGCTATGGGAGAGGCACGGGGCATGGTCATGGGAGAAGCCCGGGTGCTTGATCTCTTGAAAAGCGGCAAACCCCCGGAGGAAATCCTTAAACTCTACGGCGAAACAAAGAACCAGTAACAGGGAAGAAGCGGGCGGGGGCCGCGTTCTGGTTTCCGGCTTCTTCCCTTTATTCCCCGCCCTCTGCTACTTGTGTTCCGGGTTCTGCGCTTCAAAGGCGGCGCGGACCCCCAGGGTAAAGTTAAATCCCGGCATGGGATAATCCTGATAGGATTCATAGGAGCTGTTGGTAAGGTTCCGGGCCGCGGCGAAAACGATCAGGTTTTTGCCGAGGTTTTGCTGTACGTTAATGGTTAGCAGGAAATAGGGGTCCAGTTTGCTCCGGTTGCCCGTTTCTGTGTAACGGCGGCTTTCATACTGGGCGGAGAACAGGATAGAGCCGCCGCCCCAACTGAGGTCCAGGGAAGCCCCGATGGTGTGTTCCGGCATATAGGGTATCCGCATGTCCGATTCCCAGGTATAGCCGTAACTGAGCAGGTAGCTCTTGATATACTGGTAGGAAAGGCCGGGGCGTATGGTTTGGATGGGGCCGATACGGGCCGGAACCGCGATGGTGAACTTACCGTCCGCGCCGAAATACGCGGCCTCCCCCACATTGTAGGGCCGCCATATCCCCCCAGGGCCTGGAGACCAATGGATTGAATCCACGGTCCATTGGGCAAAAAAGGCGGCTTCCGCGGTCCACCATTCTTTATAGCGGTAGGACGCGCCCAGGTCCGCGCCCCAGCCGTCTTCGCTCTTGAGGTCCGGATTCCCCGCGACGCCGCTGGCGGCGGGCCAGTAGAGGTCCTGGAAATCGGGGTATTTAAAGCTGCGGAAATAGTTGTTCCTGATAACAAGGGAATCCCCGGGGTAGAAGGCAAAACCGAGCTTGGGAACCGGCGTTGCCGGTTCTGAGCCGGAACTGCAAAAGGCCGCCTTTATTGAGGGGATGATCAAAAACCAAGGCCGGGGTTTGAATTCCCCGGCGGCATAAAGGCCGCCGTCATGGCGGTTCCGCTTTCCCATATCCGTTGAATCCAGGGCGATGAACCGGTAATCCCCGCCGAAGCGGGCCGTAACCGCGCTATGGGGATACCAGCTCCAGCGGTTTATGGCGGTAAGGGTGTGTTCGTCATGTACGGAGGCGTCATCCCGCTCGTACCGCAGTATCTGCCAGGCATGGCTGAGGCTTCCCTCCGCGGACAGGGCGTCGTGCAAGGCCCTCGGCGCTTCAGCCATCGCCTGCTGCCGGGTGGAGAAATCGGTCTGAACCCCCTTGACCGGAGAGTCCCCCGCGGTGGGGATGTTTTTATTCCCATAATACCCGTCCGCGGCGGCAATAAGTTTGGCCGATTGGGGCAGATGGAAGACAGCGGAGGCCGAAGCGCCGCCGTCGTGCACCTCGTTGTTCACCTTCCGCCGGGTGGTCTTAAAATCCTCATCCCGGAACCGGAAATGGTTGCCCGCCCGGTTAAAAAACCCGTTTACCTTAAGGGAGTAGCTCCCGGCGCCGTAGGAGCCGAAGAGGTTCAGGTTTTGGGTATCCGCCAGGTCTTCCCACCGGGGGCCTTCCTTTTCCAGGGCAAAATTCCGGTATTCCCCGGGCAGGGAGCCGGAATTGGCAAGGCTGCCGCCGAAGCGCAGCCCCGGGTTTTGATCCTTTGCGGTGATGATATTGATCACCCCGCCCAACGCGCCGGATACATTGTACTTGGTATCCGACCCGCCGTAGATAACCTCGATACGCTCCACCGCGTTGAGATCGATTTGGCTCAATTCGAATTTCCCGGATTGGGCTGAATTGGCGGGTACGCCGTCGATCAGTACGGCCACGCGCTTTGAGTCGAAGCCCCGGATATTTATCCCCGCTTCGTTGCCGTAGCCGCCGTAGCGGGTAACCCCAATGTGCAGGGCTTCCTGCAGCAGGGTTCCCAAATCCGGGGCGTTCCGCCGTTCAATTTCCTCCCGGCCCACCACCCGTATCTCCTGGGTGGTTTCGGCGGTTCCCGTAACGGTGATCCCCCTGTCCTCCATGATCAGGGGATCATCCCAATCCTCCCCATTCCAAGGGCCGTCTTCAGAAGGGGAAGTTTCGGCCGGCGGGCCGCCTTCCCCTTCCAGCGTTCCGGCATCCTGGGCTTGCAGGGGGAGGCTGAGGAGGAGGAGCGGCAACAGGAAGCCCCAGGACTTGAGGAAGGCGCGCGTTTTCATGGGGCGTTTAGGGATTAACCCATTGTTGGGGAGATCCCTTTTGCGCGCTTCCCCCTAGGTATTTCGAGGCGTTTTCAGGAGTGAATTTTGCTATAGCCTCATCTATGGTGTCAACCGCGCAATCGCTGTAATCTTCATTGTATCCATCGCCTATGAGGACCTGCTTTTGCGGTTCTAAGTCTTTAAACCAAATAATGGCATATTTACCGCTTGTCTTCTCAACTATGATACCGCCCGCTGTTTTATGGGGATTAAAATTAATGACGTAGCTTCTATTATGCGTTTCTGTTGAAGGATATTCTGTGCCCTCATCGGTGTACGACATCTTATGGGTTATTTGAGTTCGAGTAATTTCATACGTATCATAACCGCCTTCATAGGTGTAAGTCCATGTTCCGATCAGCGCGTTATTCAGGATATGATCATCTACCCATCCGCCACCGTCGCCGTCACCGCCGTCTGTGGGACAGCCGGTGAAGAGCGCCGCCGCGAACACCAGGGCAACGCCAAAGGCCGCGCGGAATGTTTTACTGGAAAAAACGCATGGTTTATGGGACATAGAAAGATCCTTTCCGGCCATGCCGGAGGTTCCAAGAGAACAAGCCTCCAAAAAGAACGCCCTGGAGAGAATAGGGCGCAACCCTCCCCGCCGCGCCCACGACAGGGAAGCCGCTAACTCGTGTATTTTAATGCCGAAAAATACGTAAGCCTTCTTCTGGAGCCTTGCCTCGAGGTTCCGAAAAACAGAATAGCCTTCCGCCACGCGGAAGGGCGTATACCAAAGTCTCCTGGCTTATGGGACGCGGACCCGCCGGCCTTCCCAGGTTTACCCAGTGGCCGTCAGCGGCGGATCTGTTTGGGCGGCCCGTGGGCCGCCCAACCCAATTACAGTTACGGGATAGCGGGGGGTTTTCACCCCAAACTTCCTCTGAAATATACAAGCCTTATAGTAGCGCATACCGGTTCCCCTTGTCAAGAAAATCTTTGTTTGCTAGGATGCTTTTTAACCGGGGGGGCCGGGGGGCCGCGGGCCCCCCGGCGGGGGCGCGGGGGCGGCGCCCCCGCCCGCGCAAGGGATAGCAGCGGAATGCCCCGCTTGCGGGGCATTGGAGCGGATAGCCCGGTTTTTGCGGGCCGGAGCCCGCAAAAATGCGCCCAACTCCTTGAGGGGGAAGCATACATGACAAACGAAGCCTTTAAGACGGAAATCAACAAACTGGCCGGCCTTATCGCCGGGGCCCGGCACGGTATCGCCCTTACCGGCGCGGGGGTGAGCACCCTGTCGGGAATACGGGACTTCCGGGGGAAAAACGGCCTGTATAAGGAAATGAACGCGGAGAAAATATTTGATATTGACTATTTCTTCCAGGACCCTTCCTTTTATTATCAAGCGGCCCGGTCGTTTATCTATAACCTCCCTGAAAAAGAAGCGTCCATAGTGCATACCACCCTGGGCGCGCTGGAGGAACGGGGCTGTCTCAAGGGGGTGATTACCCAGAATATCGATCTCCTCCATCAGAAAGGGGGCAGCCGCCGGGTAATCGAGGTACACGGCTCGCCCTCGGTCCACTACTGCCGCCGCTGTTCGGACCCCGGCGAGGTGGAGGCCCTGAGCATTGCCAAACCCTCCGGCGCCCTGAACCGGGACGACCTGATGGGGATCGATGAGGTTATCCCCATCGTGAAGGCCGGCGAAATGCCCCGGTGCAAACGGTGCCAAACGGTGCTGAAGCCGGCGATTACCTTTTTTGGGGAAAACCTGCCCTACCGCGCGTTGCGGGAGGCCCAAAACGCCGCCCGGTCGGCGGACCTTATGCTGGTCCTGGGTACGAGCCTTACCGTGCATCCCGCCGCGGGCATTCCTGAAATAACCCTCCGTTCCGGCGGGCGGATCGTCATCGTCAACAATATGGCCACCCCCCTGGACAGCGGCGCGGCTATGCGTTTTGACGAGCTGGAGCCGGTTTTTAGCGCCCTCTGGGAACAGTTCGGACAGCGCTGATTAAACCGGATTTTTCAACACAGTCCGCGGATTGCGAACCCTTCGGTCCGGCACGGATTTCCAGCAGCAAAACCCCGCAATCCGTGTTGAACCAGCGGATTCGCAATCAGTGGACCCTTTTGATAATGCCCTATTAGTCAGCGCTTCCCTAACCATATAACGCGGGGCGTTGCGGCTTCCCCCGCCTCGACAAAGGCGCCGGGAAGCGCTATGGTGGAACCCATGGATATACAGCAACGCCTCGCGGCCCTCGGAGCGGCCATCCCGGAGATCATCCTGCCGGGCCCCGGTCTTGATTTACGCCGCTGGGCGGTTATCGCCTGCGATCAGTTTACCCAAGACCGCAGCTATTGGGCCGGCGTGGAGGAAGTGGTTGGAGACGCGCCTTCAACGCTGCGGCTTATCTTTCCTGAAGTCTATCTTGAGGAAGCGGGCCGGGAAACGCGGATACAGCGCATCCATAGCGCTATGGAGCGCTATATTGCCGGAGGGACGCTCCGTTCCCCCGGCCAGTGCGCGGTATACCTTGAGCGCCGTACCTCCTGGCATGAGCGGCGGCGGGGCCTCGTCCTGGCCATAGACCTGGAACACTACGACTGGCGGGAAGCCGCCCAGCCCCTTATCCGGGCGACCGAGGGGACGGCGCCTGAACGGCTTCCCCCCCGGATGGCCATCCGCCGGGGCGCTCCGCTGGAAATCCCCCATATCATCCTGCTTATCGATGACGAGGAGGACGCCCTGCTTCCCTCCCTGGGCCGCCGGGCCCAAGAGCGTCCCCCCCTTTACGAGGCATCCTTCATGGGTAAGGCCGGAAGCCTTACCGGATGGGCCCTGGATAGGGAGGAAGATTGGGCCGTCCTTGCCGGCGGCCTGGAAACCCTGGCCCGCCGGTCCCTGGCCCGCTATGCCGGCCCTTCCCCGGCGGGGAAGGGAAGCGCGGCGGAGCGGCCCTTTCTCTATGCCGTGGGGGATGGGAACCATTCCCTGGCCGCCGCGAAGGCCCTTTGGGAGGAGGTTAAAACCAGCGGCGCCCCGGCTGCCCATGGCGGTCGGTGGGCCCTGGCGGAATTGGAAAACCTCTATGATCCGGGAATCTCCTTTCAGCCTATCCACCGGATACTCTTCGGCGCGGATGCCCGGGACCTGACGGAGGCGTTGGCGGCCCTGCCGGGCTTTGCCCGGTATCCCGCGGCGGACCGGGACCGGCTTTCCCAGGCGGTCAAAAACCGCGGGGCCGGGAAAAGCCGCGCCGGGATACTATCGGAAACAGCATGTGTTCTGATCGAGTCGGACGCGCCGGGCCTCCTGGTAAGCAGCCTGCAGCCCCTGCTGGATAGGTTTATCCAGGAGCGTAATAGGTCCAGCCCCCAAGCGCCGGTCCGCATCGATTATATCCATGGAGAGGAGGAAGTCTTCAGGCTTGTTGCTGAAGCCGCTTCCCGTCCGGGCGGCCCCCCGGCGGCGGGGCTTTTGCTGCCGCCGGTCCAGAAGGGCGGCCTCTTTGAGACGGTCGCCCGGTCCGGCCCGCTTCCCCGGAAAAGTTTTTCCATGGGAGCGGCTGAAGAGAAACGCTTCTATTTGGAATGCCGGAAGCTCTTTTGACGGGGGGACCGGCGGCCAGAGGCCCCCATGCGGGGCTTGCGGCAAGCCTCCGGTATAGGGTATAGTTAAGAAACGGTTCAACGGACTGGCCGGCGTGGTGGAACGGCAGACACGGTAGACTCAAAATCTACTGGGGGCGACCCCGTGAGAGTTCAAGTCTCTCCGCCGGCATGAGCTGATTCCTTATCTTGAAGCTCAAAGTCCCTTCAAAAGTCCCCGGGAAGCGGCAATCCGCATGGCGTCCGCCCGGTTCAGGGCCCCCAGCTTGTTATACACGCTCCTGATGACGCTTTTTACCGTGTTGACCGAAATATCGCTGTCCGCGGCGATCTCCTCCCGGGTGAAGCCCTGGGCCAAGCCCGCAAGGACCTCCAGTTCCCGGGGGGACAGGGCAGACCCGTCCTCGGCCTCCTTTTCCGGCCCCCGGAATTGTTCCACCGCGGCGAAGTATTTTTTGCCATAGGATGCCGCGCTCCGTTGGATCTTTTCCAGCCGGGGCCGGGGTATGGTGGTGCCCTCTTCCTTCAGGGCCGCCCCGGCCAGGGCCCGCATATCCCGGCCCAGTTCTATGAAGGGCATCCACAGGCCGTTGGGTTCCGCCAGCTCGTAGGCCTCCCCCAGGGCCAAAAAGGCCCCGGCCTGATCCCCGGTTTGGGAGCGGCAGACCGCGTCCAGCACCGCCCGCTCGATCTTCCCCAGCAAAAAGACTCCCGCCCCGAAGCGGGTAACCCTGATGGTTTCCAGGGTGGCCATGGCCGCGGGGTAGCGCCGCTCGGCGAACTGAAGTTTTGCCTTCACCAGGGTTTCCAGGCCGTGGTTCAGGGAATTGAGATCGCTTTCCTCAAAGTCGCTTTTAAGCCAGGGGGCGGGTTTACCGGTCAGCCCCAGGTGGGCGTAAAACCAGCCGGTAATGATGTCGTAGAAGGTGTAGCGGTTATAATAGGCCCGTTCGGTAAGCTGGGCCTCAAGCTGTTTGAGGATCTCGGGAACCTTCTCCGGCGCTCCCTGGGCCAGGCGGATCCGGAGGAGGTAAAACAGGGCCCGGTTTTCTATCTCGTACTGCCGCCGGGACTGGGCCCTGCGGAGGGCCTGGTAACAGAAACGTTCCGCCTCGTCCAGGGAGTCCCGGAAAAAGGCCAGCTCCCCCCGGGCCAGGTCGTCCATGCCCCCGGCGCAGCCCCCGAGGAACACCTCGAGGCAAGCGACCCCCCGGCTCACCGCGGCGATGTACTTTTCAATCTCCCCCCGCTCCCGGCAGCCCACCCGGCAGGCGTAGGAAGCTACCATCATATTGTAAAAGGGCAGGGTTTCACCCGCGCCGTGGAAGCGCAGCACCTTTTCCATCCACAGGTCAAAATCGTATTCCCGGGTAAACACGCAGGTCAGGAGCCTGAAAAAGCCCATGTTGAGGTAACAGCGGTACAGTACCTGGCGGCCAAAATCCGTTACCGGGGGGGTCTCGAATTTTTCGATCACCTCCCGAAGCCGGAGATCCGCCTCCTCAAAACGGCCCAGGAGGATGAAGAGCCGGGTATAGATCATATAGGCCGTCACCTGTTCCATGAAAAGCCGCTCCGGGGCCCGCTCAAAGATCTCCAAAAGGGATTCCGCCAGGGAATCGGGGATAAGCATGGGCATGGTGTACACCAGGGCGGTGATCCGGCTGTAGTCCCCTGCCTTTTCGTAGTAATTCAGGGCGTCCATCTTGAAATCGTTCTCCGCGCACCAGCGCCCCGCCCGGTTATAGACCTCCCGCTTTTCCTCCCCGGAAAGACAGTTCTGCCGGCCCTTGAGGTAGGCCAAAAAGAGGTGGTGGATCCGGTAGGCGTTGAGGTAGGGATCGAAGGTGATAAAGGCCCCGGCCTTTTCCATTTCCCCGGGGAGGACGGGGTCCTCCGCCAGCTCCCGGACCAGGTCCAGGGGCAGCCGGTCGATCAGGGAAAGCTTGATGAGTAACCTTTGCAGCCCCGGGGAAATCCCGGAAAAGACCTCGCTCTCGATGAGCTTAAACACGTTAAACCGCATCAAGGACCGGCCATAATCTCCTGCGGCCCCGTTTTTGAGGGAAAAGCCCGCCAGACGGATGGCAAAGGCCCAGCCCTCGGTTTCCTGGTACAGGGCCTCCAGGTCCTCCCCCTTGAGGCGGATACCCTGGAGGCTATAGTAATCGGTCATCTCCCGGGGGGAAAAGCGCAGCTCGTCCTGGGTGATCTGGGCTAAAAGCCCCTTGGAGAGGAGACCCATAAGGTTGATGGAGGGCCCGGTCCGGGAGATGATGATCGAGGTGATGTTCTTGAAGGGAACCGTGATGGTCCGTTCCAGAAAGTGCAGCACCGCCGGGTCCCGGAGGAGGTGGAAGTCGTCGTAGACAAAGAGGTACTTGACCCCGGAGATCACGTCGCTACGGGGCACGGCGAAGTAGCGGTCAAACTGCCGTTCTGTCCGGGGCAGCCCAATCTGGATGAGTTTTTCCCCGCTCTCCCTGCTGATCGCCCCCACCGCCTGGGTAAAATTCTCCCAAAAACGGTTGCCGTTGTTGTCAAATTCCGAAAGTTGAATCCAACTGGTGATCGCCTTACAGGCGTGGACAAAGGAATAGACCGCATGGGACTTTCCATAGCCCGCCCCGGCCACCACCGTCACCAGGGGGCTTTGTACCGCCCCTTCCAGGAGCCGGTGTATCTGGGGCCGCTCCAAATACGCCTGGTTCCCCGGCATAATGGGTACATTGCTGTGAAAAAGTTGATTGTCCAGCGGATGCTCCTACTTATGTCCCCGGCGATCTGGTAAGCAGGAAAGAACAGAGGTTATCGCCGGTTTAGTATTCCTTTACTAATTCTGGTAGTTTATTACACTAATACTGATAAGAGATATTAGATGCCCGTCCCCCGCCTGTCAAGGGCCCCTGCCGCGCTGAACGGGGCTCCGGCCTTTACTTTTGGGCGCATTTTTGCTCCGCAAAAACCGCGCTTTCCGCTCCAATCCTGCGGATTTCCGCTTCAATCGCTTGCGCGGGACGGGGGCCTTGTAGACCGCCGG